>JABIVN010000263.1 GCA_018667205.1 Gammaproteobacteria bacterium
GGTTTGTGTAAGCATGCGGCATCAATCCAGTCGACTGGGACATGAGATGCTTCAAGCTGATTTGACCGCCGTAACCCGGCTTTTTGAACTTTACATGCGCCAAACTGGGTTTTAGGGGCATTTGCCAGGTAAGCGGGGATTCCTCAACCAGGATCGAAGCAGCTGCAGAAGCGAACGTTTTGGATAAAGAAGCGATTCGAAAAAGCGTTTCGTCTGTCACCAGCTCAGCAGCTCCCTCGGTTCTGACTCCGTAAACCTTCTGCAGAACAACCCTGCCACTTTCAACAATTACCAGAGCGCCACCAGGCGACTGATTAACGAGCGGTGATACATAGTCCGACTCAAATTTCGCGGCAAAACCATCGCTATGCGCGGCATGTGGCAACAGCGCAAAGACCAAAGACCAAAACAGAAGGTGGATGCGCTTCAAACAGCTATCTCGACTAACAATATTATTGTGGTGAAAAACTTACAAATTATTAATCTATAGTAAATTAATATTTACTATAGACAATGAAAATCACGTTAAACTAGCCCATCGGCAACACTGGCTTAAGGAATTATGGCACTCATCGTATTTGGCATTGGGTTTGGTCTTTTAATGGGCTTAGGCCTTTTTCTGCTGGTGATATATCCCGCCATTAAAGAACGAAAACAAGAACAGTCGGACAATCGTGACGACCCGTAACTTTAGTCTTCGGGAAACCTGGGAAAGAGGTTGTCGGGGCGCGGCGCTTTTACCCGAGGATATGAAACGGTTTGTCGCTTTGGCAAGAAGTCGTTTCCATACCTTTCAGATGGGCATCAGTCACGCTCAGGGACAGCCTTCAGATCAACAACTGCTGGGGCTCATTCGGGGTCTTGCCACTGAATTGAATGACCATCCCGGCCTGAAAAAAGTCTGGCTACGGATGCCAATCAGCCAGAATGAGGTTGGAAGTCAGGTCAGACTGCAACTGGAAAAACTCGAGCAGCGGGTGGTCCATTGAACCTGCAAACGGATCTCCTGACCAATATACACATGACGGCTACAGTGCTCTCATCTAGGGCTACACTGCGGCCCTGCTAATTACAGTGGTTCCGTAATGCTGAGCGACAGCGGCGGTATCTCGCCGGTAAGATCTAAAGCACTGGACCGAGCTTCATAATCACCCGCCGCGGGCGTCACTTGCCCGGAAGCCGATACGCGGGCTATGACCACTACCTGGTCAAAGTTCGCGAGGCCCATACCTGGCATCATCGCCATAGACTCGTCTAACCTGATGACCATCGGCAGTTGATCCAGCCGTACACGCTGCACAGCCAGTGGCGCCGGAGGGCCATTCACTGCTCGGGCATACACGAACACAGCCGAACCGGGCGGCAAATCCACCGAAGCAGCTGCCGTCACTTTCACATTCAGCGCTCGGCCTGGCATTTGCGCTGCAGCATTGGCCTGCGTTCCTTCCGCCCCCCCTGCATCTGTTATACCCGCCTGAGTCTTAAGCCGGGCGATCGCGGACTCCAGCAGTTCCGCCCGAACGCCAGTAACACCTGTTTGTAGCGCCATGTTTAACCAGGACAATGCCAACGGAATATCACCTTCTGTCGCCGCTGCGATTCCAAGCAACTCCAGCATTGTCGTGTCCTGCGGATTAGCTTGCAGCGCCTTGTCCACAGCCTTCGACACCCGAGAGGTGAATTTTCTTTCATCGAGCACATACAGAACTTCTGCCTGCTGAGACAAAAGGCCAGGGTCGCCTGGGAAATATTCGATTAGTTTGTCGTACGCTGGGGCGGCCTTCTCATAGTCGCCAAGGTTCACATAACCTCTCGCTAGCAAAAAGAGTGTATCCATGTCATCGGGTTGCTGTGCCACCCGATCTTCGACCTGTTGAATAAAGTCTCGGTACCCGGCCGGATCTGAAGGATCGCTTTCCTGCATTGCCTGGGTAAAACTAACATCCTGAAAAGCACCGCGACCAACGCCAAAGTCCGCATAAACGATCAACGCAAAGACCGGCACCAGCAAAGCCGCGGCGATGCTGTACCTGCGGTCACCGCCCAACCCCAGCGAAGACTCCTGATCACCTGCCGTATCAGACAAGAGCGCTTTTTTTGCCTCTAACTCAAGGGCAGCAACCTCTTCAGAGTGCCCGGCCACCTTAAGGTCATTGATCCGTTCGAGGTACAGCGACAGGTTGATATCTGCTCGCTGATCCCTGTACGTCCGGGAACGCCCAAGTAACAGCGGCGCAAGAATAAAAGCACTGCCGATCAGCCCAAGCAGGATTGCAATCAACCAGAACATCATGAGTCGCCCTCTACAAAAAGTTTATCCAGGCGCGCCTGTTCATCTGAACTGATCTCTAACACTTTGGGTTTCGCCCGAGCCAGCCTGAACCATGCAATCGCTGCAAGCATCAGGAGTAGTAATGGGCCGAGCCACAAAACCAGTGTGCCTCCACCTAATCTCGGTCGATACAGAATAAAGTCACCATAACGCTCGTACATAAACGACAGGATCTCGTCGTCGGTATCGCCATCTAACAGCATTCTGTGAACTTCCCTGCGCAGGTCCTGCGCGATCATCGCATCTGATCCCGCAAGATTGGTATTCAAACACTGCGGACAGCGTAACTCATCGATCAGGCCGTTGTAGCGTTGTTGTAACTGTTCGTCCGGAAACGGATAGGCATCAATCGCGGCAAAGCAATTGACCGAGGTCACTAACATGATGGCCATGAGCACTCTAACCATCGGACATCCCCTGCAGGTGTTCCACGACAGGCAATAATGTTTGCCGCCAGACCTCAGGTGTCACGGGTCCTACATGTCTGAACCTAATAACGCCGTTTGCATCCAACACAAAAGTCTCCGGCGCGCCGTAGACACCAAGATCGATTGCCAGCGTTCCCTTGTCATCAACGATGCTGAATTCATAAGGGTTTTCATGCCGAGCGAGCCAGTTGAGCGCTTTCGCGTTCTCGTCGTTGTAATTAACCCCGTAGAGCGGCACATCTGTTTCGCGACTGATTCGCAGCAGTTCTGGGTGCTCAATAAGGCAGTTGAAACACCAGGTCGCCCAGACATTAACCAGGCTTACCTCACCGGATATATCCGCTATGGTTCTTAACCGGCCAGGCTGTCGCAGATCCTCTAGCTCAAACTTCGGAAACGGTTTGTCAATCAAGACTGACGGCAGCAGGCGTGGGTCCTTTAACCCAAACCCTAACGCCAGGAAAACCACCATCAACGCAAAAACACCCAGCGGTATCAGCAAGCTTTTGTTGAAAGTCATGCCACGGTTCCGACCAAAGGACGACCAGCCACTTCCCTTATCCGCCGATATCGCTTGTCAAGGAGTGTAACAAGTCCCCCCACTGCAACCAGCAAACCGCCTAACCAGATCCAACGCACAAAAGGCTTCACATGAATCCGAACTGCCCAGGCGTTCTCGCCGACATTTTCACCCAGCGCCACATAAACATCCCGCAGTAGCCCGGGATCCATATCAGCTTCTGTCATGACATTCTGACCAACCGAATAAACCCGTTTTTCAGGACGCAGATTTGCCACAAATTCACCATCACGGGTCACATTGAACGTTGCCTGGTCAGCCAAATAGTTAGGCCCCCGCACCTTCTGTACACCTTCAAATATGAACTCATATCCCGCAAGGTCGATAGAATCTCCCGGATTCATTCTCACATCTCGACCTTCAGAATAAGTGGTCGTCACCACAACGCCCAGAATTGCAACAGCAATCCCCGTGTGGGCCAGCATCATACCCAGTTGCGATGCAGACCTAATGGATCCAGCCTGCCACCAATGTCGCGCGAGCAAAACCAGAATCCACACTGCCAGCGTCTCAACGCCGATGGTAATGAAATTGATACCCGCTGCCACTACGTAGGTCACGAGGGAAATAACGATAGGGGTCGCCAGTAAAAACGGCCAATGCTGTCGTATCAAAATGTCACCCGATGTCCTGCGCCAACGCGAGAAGGGACTGACCGCCATCGCGACAAACAACAAGCATACGATCGGTACAAACACCCGATTAAAATACGGTGGTCCTACTGAGATTTTTTTACCATCCGTCATGACTTCATACAACAGGGGGTATAGCGTCCCCAGGAGTACCGAGGCTGTTGCTACCACTAACAGCAGGTTATTAGTTAACACCATGGCCTCGCGAGAAGTCCATTCAAACTGGGCATCGCTTCTTATGCCCGATGCTTTCCATGCATACAAGGCCAACGAACCGCCAATAACCAGAATCAGGAACACCAGAATGAAAACACCGCGAGTTGGGTCCACCGCAAAAGCATGAACCGAGGTCAACACACCTGAACGAACCAAAAAAGCGCCAAGCAGACTCAGCGAGAATGTCGATATGGCCAGCAGTACTGTCCAACTTTTGAAAACACCCCGTTTTTCACTAGCCGCCAGTGAATGAATCAGTGCAGTACCCACTAACCATGGCATAAATGACGCATTCTCGACCGCATCCCAGAACCACCAGCCGCCCCAGCCAAGTTCATAGTATGCCCACCAGCTTCCCAGCGTTATGCCGATCGTCAAAAAAGCCCAAGCTGCATTGGTCCAAGGTCTGGACCACCTGGCCCAGGCCGCATCAAGACGACCGGTTGTCAATGTCGCAATCGCCAGCGCAAAGGGCACAGCAAACCCCACGTAACCCATATATAGCATCGGCGGGTGAACGATTAACCCGAAGTCCTGTAACAACGGGTTCAAATCGGCTCCGTCCGCGGGATAAAATGGCAGGTTTCGATCAAACGGGTTTGAAGTAAACAACAGGAAACTAGCAAACCCCGCGCACAATAGACCCAACACGGAAAGAACTCTGGCCTTCATATCAAAGGTCAAACCACGACTGAATATGGCAACCGCCAGCGTCCAGCCAGACGCTATTAACGTCCAGAGTAAAAACGAACCTTCATGGGCACCCCATACCGCAGAGACCTTGTAATGCATTGGTAATGCGCTGTTTGAATTATTCGCGACGTATGCAACCGAGAAGTCATCCTGGGTAAATGAATACACCAGACAACCGAAGCTGAAGGCCAGCAGGACAAACAGACCGGTCGCTATTGACGATCCTGTTTGCATAAGAAGCGCATCACGCCGATAGACCCCCAGCGCCGGCAGGATCGCAAGCGCCACGCTCAATCCAAGAGCCAGTATTAAGGAAAAATGACCAAATTCGGGAATCATTCGTAACCAGCCTTATCCAGCATATTCGCGTTTGGCTGGTTCGCAGCCTTTAAAGCATCCGCAACTTCTGGTGGCATATAGTTTTCATCATGTTTGGCCAAGACTTCTTCTGCTACAAATAAGCCTTCGTCGTTTAATTGCCCAAGCGCAATGACGCCCTGCCCTTCGCGGAACATATCGGGCAGGATTCCTTCGAACTCGACCTTAACTTGTGCAGACTTCAGGTCACTGATAACGAAGCTCATGCCAAGTCCTTCCTCGTAACGGATCACGCTATCGTCCAGCACCATGCCACCCGCTCGAATCGTCTTCCCGACCGGGGCTTCACCTTTAACGATCTGTTCCGGGGAATAAAACAGGTTAATGTTTTCATTAAGCGCAAACAGCGTGAAGGTCGTCGCACCGGCTGCCGCGCAGACAATGAAAACAATGATCAATAGCCGATTACGACGATGATTTTTCATACGACCGAACTTCATGGCTGATCCTTCGAGTTTCGATTATTCATAACTTTTAACATCGCGCTTTTTGTCTCTCTAATAATTTTCCTGCGGGCCATCATTGGCCACAGGATGTTCGCAGCCAGGATAACCAGCGTTAAACCATAGGCCGCCCAGATGTAGACTCCCTGACCATCCATGTAGAAAAAAGCAGATAAACTTTCGAATCTCATCGGACAGCCAACCACTGTTTGACCCAATCGGTATTTTTTTCCCTTACCAGTATCTCGTTCCTGATCCTCATGACACATACCGCAAAGAAAAACAGGTAATAGGCAACCACCATTACCAGCAAGGGCAACCACATTTCCATTGGCATTGACGGCTTTTCCGTTAGTGAAAAGCTGGCTGGTTGGTGCAAGGTATACCACCATTCCACAGAAAATTTGATCACTGGAAGATTAACAACACCGACTAGCGCCAAAATCGCGCAGGCTCTACCAGCCCCTGCCTGTCGTTCCATTGCCGAGCGCAGGGCGATAACGCCTATATACAGGAAGAACAACACTAATGTGGAGGTCAGCCTTGCGTCCCAAACCCACCAGGCACCCCAAGTCGGTTTACCCCAGATAGCCCCCGTCACCAACGCAAGAAAGGTGATGGACGCGCCAAGCGGCGCGATACACTTCACCGCTGCATCAGCCAGCTTGATTCTCCAGATCAGGAATACTGCCGCTGCTACCGCCATCATGACATACGCTGATTGTGCCAGAATCGCAGCCGGTACATGGATGTACATAATGCGGACACTATTACCTTGCTGGTAATCAGGCGGGACAAAAAGCAAGGCCCATACGGCACCGCCCGTCAACATCAGCACGGACAGCACCAATAATGGAACCTGCCAGCGCCCTGAAATCTCGAAAAATATCTTTGGCGAACCAAGCCTGTGAAACCAGTTAAGCATA
>JABIVN010000029.1 GCA_018667205.1 Gammaproteobacteria bacterium
AGAAACTCGTGTATCAGATAACCACTGGAAGCATGAATATCAATGCCATCAAGGCCGCAGTCCCTGACTCTAGCCGCAGCCAGGGCAAACGATCCAACGACATCGTCAATCATGGCCTTGGTCATCTCAACCGGCATGACTCCAGCCATGGGATTAGGCACAGCACTCGCTGACCAATTTTCAGGCATGCCCTGCATGCCCGCGCCCGGATGATAAAGCTGAATAAAAAGCTTCATTCCATGAGGTCTGATCCTGTCTGCGATCTCTGTCAGAAACGGTTTACAGGCATCCGTATGTAACGGAATTCCCTGCGGTGCACTCTTATGGATGCCGGTCGCCTGAATAGTCGACATCGCAACACCACCTTTCGCCCGCGCTTCGTGGTAAGAGATCAGATCTTCTCCAGCCAGCCCCGTGCCATGTGGAGAGCGAACGATTCGGTTCTTTAGCCTGGTGGGCCCGATTGTTAACGGCTCAAATAAGTTGTCGTATAGCGCCATGACCAATACCCAGTTCAAATGAACAACTTTTATAACACGTTCCATTTTTTTTGGACAGGATCTGAGGATAGAAATAAAGGGGCCGAATGCACTGTTGGTGGACTTTGCAGCGCTCCTTGCACGGGCGTTGATATATTGCCTTGATAAAGGCAATGGCCGTCGGTGTTGCCCTTCCTGACCAGGATCAAAGAACCCTTCCCAACGCGGCGAAACTTATCCATCGAAGCATAACAAAGACCCTTATTGCCCGCGTAGATCTCACAGACGCTTGCACCATGGCGGCTTTCCTTAAACGACCTGAATTGACATTAGGTCGCCTTAAGGCTTCAGTTGAGCTTCACGGTCTTATCGCCCTAAATGCGAAAGTCATGCCAGATATGCTGTTATCGGCTGACCAGGTTTTGGCAGGGTCTTTCAATCGTGCGTTTTAAGCCTCCCAGATGAAGGTTCGAGGGTGTGCTTGTCGCACTGCCCCACCAGAGAACGGCACGGTTCTCCCAATCGGGGTGTTTTTCAAGCACCGCCCGATAAAGATTGAGGGCGGATGCAAGCTTATCGGGATAAAAACAGTGACATTCGATCACCGGAGCAAGGCCCGCGGCCACACACTGTCTGATCTTGGCGTTGAGTCTAACGACCTCGTAATCCAGGCGTTCAATGTCCTTGATATCGGTGGGTTCCATCAGTTGAAGTGGAAACTCTGATTGGCCACTGGATACTAGGGAAACAAACATCAGTAAACTAAACAAAACGACCTTCATTGATTCCTCTCTGCGCTTATATCAATCCGTTAATCGTCTTCAGACTGCGATGACCTAACAAACGATCATCAGCAGTCACTAATCTTGCTTTCTGGTTCAGTGCGGTGGCAGATATTAATCTGTCTACCGGGTCTCCTGAAAAACCCTTCAGGCTTGCTGCCGCTAGCGCGACCTTGCCATCCGCTGGTAGTTCGACAAATCCGCTATTAAGCAGCGACACTCGCCATTCAGCCAGTGACCCGGCAAATCGGAGTCGTCCATGTTCGATTAACATTCCAATTTCCCAAAAAGAAACAGCGGCGATGGCGACCTCTTCTTTTTGATGCGATTGCTCAATCATCCGACGCGCCTTTTTACCAAGACGCTCGGAACCCTGGTCCAACCAGACCAGCACGTGGGTATCTAACAAGATCATCAACTGCCTAAACATCTTCCTGCCGATCCGAAACGCAGCGTGTCTTTAGTCTCCATCCACATCCACATTCACATCCACATCCACATCCCAATCGTCATTGACGGGTTCAACCAGTTCATCCATTAACTGCCACATTCCCCTGTGTAGACCGTAGACCTCACGCGGTTTGCTTTTAATTGGAACAAGCTTAGAAACAGGTTTGCCATTCTTTGTGACGATAATCTCTTCGCCCGATTGCGCCACATCATCCATCAGACTGAGGCACTTGGCTTTAAATTCAGAAGCTTTAATTGTTTTCATTATTGCTTATCATATGACCATAGTCATGACCATAGTACTTAAATTTAGAAGCGATACAAAGCCTTTTTCCCGTGTAAGCTGTCAGCCATCATTAATGCGAGAGATAAAAATGCCTCTGGAAAACAAACTACTGTTGGAGAACAAGGTCGCAATCGTCGTGGGCGGCGGACAGACACCCGGTGAAACGATAGGAAATGGACGGGCAACCGCAATTTTGTTCGCCCGGGAAGGCGCAAAGGTGGCCGTCGCAGACAGACTTCTATCGTCCGCAGAAGAAACGGTTAAACTGATTGTCGCCGAAGGTTTCGAGGCATTTGCCTACGAACTAGATGTCCGCGATGAAGAAGGAATCAGGAATCTCGTCAGTACCGTCTTACAACAGTGGGGCAGAATCGACATCCTGCACAACAACGTCGGCGTCAGCATCGCCGGTCAGGATGCTAGCGTTGAAAAAATAACCGCAGAAGGTTTCGATAACATGGTCGCTATCAACCTACGTTCGATGGTCCTCACCAGCAAACACGTGCTACCTCATATGAGAGAAGCTGGCGCCGGCGTCATCATTAACATCTCGTCTCTGGCAGCAATTAAGCCTTTTCCCTTAATTGGCTACAAAACCACCAAGGCAGCTGTCATAGCACTCACGGAACAGCTTGCCGCCAGCAACGCCAGATACGGCATTCGAGCCAACGTCATTCTTCCGGGGTTGATGAATACACCCATGGCGGTCGAAGGCAGGGTTCGATCTGGCAAACCAAGGGATGAAGTCATCGCAGAGCGCGACCGGCTAGTGCCACTCGGCAGAAAAATGGGCAGCGCCTGGGACGTCGCTCACGCCGCGGCGTTCCTTGCCTCAGACAAGGCTGGTTATATTACCGGCGTATCTCTGCCGGTTGACGGCGGCTTGTCGATTGTCTAATTGAAGAAAGGCCTGTCAATACCCATTCTCAACTGATCTTTACAGGTTGATTCGATTCGCGCTCAGGATTCATCGGCAGCAAACAACACCCGAACCTCGGTGATTTGCGGCACGACCTCCATAGCACTGCGCTTAAGTTTATCTGCTATCTCGCGCGCCGCAGCCGGTGAACTTGCGAGCGTAAACGGCAACCAGACCTCCAGCTTGATAGACCCGTTGAGGTAGTGAAGATTGGTTCTCAGGATATTCTGTGCTGGCGAATATTCCTTCCAGCAATGCTCCAGGAGCAGCAACAACTCACCTCTATTTGGCAAGGTATCATCAAACACATCATTTTCTGCATCCACGTGGACGACGACGTCACTGATCTCAGGGAACTGTTCTGTCAGACCAAACCTCACCTGCTCTGCAATCTGATGACCTTCGGAAACTGTAATCATAGCGTCAACAGCAATATGTACATCAACCAAAACGCTCGCACCCATCCGGCGCGTCCTTAAGGCATGAAGCCCCTTAACACCGTGTGTCTTGCCAACGGTATCTTCAAGGTCGTCGAGATAAGTTCGATCCATTCCTTTGTCGACCAGTTCCTGCACACTGGGCGCACCCAGATCCCATGCGACCTTAGCAATAATGACGGCGACACCAATCGCCGCTAGCGCATCCAGCTCTGGCAATCCCAACATCACCCCGGCGATACCCACGAACACCATCACTGATGAAATCGCATCGGTTCTGCTATGCCACGCGTTAGCTTCCAGAATAGGAGATTGATGCAATTTGGCCACTTTCATCGTGTAATGATAGATGTACTCTTTACTAAGGCCCGACAGCATCACGACCAACAGGGCAACCCACCCGGGCGTCACTTCTTGGCCCGGCTCGGACAAAATATTCACGGCGTTATTGACGATGCCAATCGAAACAAGCAGCAATGCGAGCGCCAGCAAGACGGTGGTGATCGTTTCGATCCGAGCATGCCCATAGGGATGATCCTCATCAGCTATTTTATTACCTTGCCTGACCGCCACCAGCACCATGCCGTCCGTCACAAGGTCGGATATCGAATGAATCCCATCAGCGACCAGCGCCTGTGAATTTTCCACGACGCCAAGAAATATCTTAAGTATTCCCAACACAAGGTCTACAACCGCGCCTACAAGCGTTACGTCTGTCAGCGCCTTTAGTCTGGTGTCTTCCATTGGATCCGTTCTCGTCAACTAACAGTGATAAAAAAATCGGTTAAAAACTCGGGCGTACGGAAAACGGTGTCAGTTGCAGCTCGTGTGTCCAACAGGACCTGTCCTGCGTGTGCAAATAGTAAAATGCATCAGCAATTGCAGCCGGATTGATCATCATTTCAGGCTTCGTCTGGGCTATTGGTAATGCGCGAGTTCCTGGCGAATCAATCAATCCATCCACCACGACATTAGCCACGTGAACGCCGAACTCTGAATACTCCTCCGTTAATACCTGCGCCAACGTGCGCATCATAACTCTTGGGTAGTAAAGCGACTCACCGGTATGTCGCTTCCTGCCCCTCAGCGAGGCGGCATTGTTGGTGATCAGAAAAGAGCCCTGGCCGCGTTTCCTCATTGCCGGTAATATTTCCTTCGCCACCAGAAATGGACCACGGCTCGCAATGTTTTGCGCGGTTTCAAAAAGCTCGACCGGCATGTGTTCAAGCAGCTCCATTTCTGGGGGAAGGTCTCTACCCTCAAGATATCCTGCATTTAACACGACAACTTCCGGGTCACCTACTTTTTGCCTGACTACCTTGAAGGCAGTCGAAATCGAATCATCGGACTCCAGGTCCAGCTCCACTGTCGTGCAATCAAACCCCTCTGACTCTATCGCCGCCTCCAGCGCCGAAGCATTAGGCTTGCTTCTCGTGGTCAGCACGACATGAAATCCCTCGCGCGCAAATTTCAGCGCGATCGCGCCCCCTACTCCCCATCGTGCCGACAGCGGCAGTTCATCGTCAGGGATGTTCCCACCATGTGCCATTCGAGTATTGCGACCGTCAGACTGCCACTTGGATGTCGCACCAATCAGCATTGCTACAGGTTTTGTCATCGTTCACCTCTTATAGGAATGCTACTCGTAATATTTACAAGTGTCATTCAAGGAGCGCTAAAACATCACCAGATTACCCTCGGGGGATGACCCATATTGGTGTTGTTATGCCATCAAGCCTGACGCTTGTTGCGGTCAGGCAACCTAGTGATTCTGAACATTAAAACGCCCCTGGGCTGATAAGGCTGATGGCGTCACTAACGGGTAAAGTCAGGTAATGAATGTTGACCGCGCTTTCGCTGGAATAGCAGATCCTCCGAACTGTAATTCGACCATCTGAGCATAGATTGCATTGCGGGTCACAAGCTCACTATGCCTGCCTACATCAAGAATCCTGCCGGCATCCAGGACAACGATTTTGTCAGCCTGAAGCACTGTTGCAAGTCGGTGAGCAATGACCAGCGTGGTTCTGTTCTTTTGCAAGGTATCTAACGCGGATTGGACCAGCCGCTCACTTTCCGCATCCAGGGCGCTGGTGGCTTCATCTAAGAGCAAAATAGATGGATCCGCAAGAATTGCACGAGCAATCGCAACTCGCTGTTTCTGACCGCCGGACAACCTGGCACCTTTTTCCCCCAGATAGGTTTTATAACCTTCCGGGAGTTCACTAATAAAGCCATGAGCCGACGCTGCCGTAGCGGCTTCGATCACCTGCGTATCTGTCGCGTCGGGACGACCGAAGCGAATGTTCTCTGCCGCGCTATCGCCAAAAATCACACAATCCTGAGGAACCATCGCCATAACAGACCTGACGTCCTTAGGATCAGCAAGATTTATGTCTACACCATCAATGCAAATTCGCCCGGACTGCGGGTCATAAAACCTAAGTAACAATTGAAATATTGTGCTTTTTCCCGCTCCTGACGGCCCGACAAATGCGACGTGTTCACCTGGACCGATATCAAGCGAGAAATCCCTGATAGCAAACTCGTTTTTCCTGGACGGATATCCGAAGTCTACCTGCTCAAAAATGACGCCGCCTTTACACGGTTTAGGTAACTCAACAGGGTTTACAGGGGTCCGAATATTCGATTCCATCTGCAATAGCTCGGTCAATCGCTCCATCGCTCCGGCGGCTCGCTGCACCTCGCCCCAAACCTCACTTAACGACCCTGCGGCAACACCAACAAACATGGCATACAAAACAAACTGACCGAGTTCACCACCGGATATTGTTCCCTGCAAAACCTCTTTCGCGCCGAGCCAAAG
>JABIVN010000264.1 GCA_018667205.1 Gammaproteobacteria bacterium
TGACTACCCTGGATAATGCAGGCGTTCCTTTCCGTGAATTGGAGGGCAGGGGGGCGACGGGGTGCTGCTAGGAGTGAGTGCGCCTAAATTGATCGGCTGGGAATGCAAGACATGAATCAAAGGTGGGTAGATGTTCTGTTCCGAGACGCGATGATATGATCAAAATTGGGTCTATGGTGATGGACTGTTCCGAATTCTGTGGAAGTTAGTCGATAATTCGATGGAGATAATTTTCAGGTAGACGGTTGAGCAACAAATAAATTGGATAAGGCGAAGGTAAATAATATGTCAGAAAATTTAGAAAATGCGTTAAAAACAATGAGCTCAAGGGTTGGGGAGCAGACTTCACAGTCAGAATGGTTCGAGGTCACGCAGCAAAGAATCAACGATTATGCCGATGTTTCGATGGACCACCAGTGGATACATGTTGATGTTGATCGTGCGAACAAAGAGAGCCCGTTTGGTGCACCTATTGCGCACGGCAACCTTACACTGGCGATTATGGGACATCTACCGATGGCATCCGTGGCAGAGGGGCCAAAAATTGAAGGCCAGAAGCTGGGCATTAACTACGGGTTCGACCGCATCAGGTTTCCTTCCCCTGTGCCTGTTGGTACCAAGCTTCGCGCGACCAGTACGTTAAAACGCGTGGAGATTAAAGGCGAGATGCTAGAGACCATGAATGAGATTGTTGTTGAAGCACAAGGGACGGAAAAACCCGTCTGTGTGGCCGAAAGCCTGGGAAGAATGGTATTTTAAAGTGATGATGGCAAAACGGATAAAACCATACTATGGTTAGTCGACCGCCACAACGAAGGGTTACCTTATGAGCATAGTCAGTGAGCTTCTCGATCACAAAGGTCGAAACGTCTGGAGTATTAGCGCAGACAGCACCGTTTACGAGGCGGTTTTGCTGATGTCGGAGAAGAACGTTGGTGCTCTGGTCGTGACCAGCGATAGCTCTAAACTCGCGGGCATCATTTCCGAGCGTGACTACGCAAGGAGCGTCGTCCTGAACGGCAAGTCCAGTAAGTCCACCCTGGTATCCGAAATCATGACTGAAGACGTTGTGTTTGCCAAAGAAGATACCCTACTGGAACGTTGTATGAATCTGATGGCGCAGAAAAAAATCCGCCACCTGCCCATTGTCGATCGTCAGGGTCCTTTAGGAATGATTACCAGCGGAGATATTATGAAGACCATCATTAAAGAACAATCAATGACGATCGAGGAACTGGAGACGTTCATGTTTGTTGATGAAGGCGGCGAAGGCTAGGGAAGTTGATCGTTCTTTGTTAGTCATGCAACAGGGCATGAGGAACCTAGCAATATTTGTGTCAGACCTTCGGTGATGATGTCAGACCTTCGGTGATGATGTCTGACCTTCGGCGATGATGGTCGTGCCTTGATATTGCAGTCCGTCGAAATCCTGTGATTGACGGCCTAAAACCTGAATTTCAGGATCCGACATCCAGTTTTAGCCAACCTTGTGTATTGACCAGCTTCTCGAGTTCCGGAGGGCGGTAGGTAGCATCTTGTTCGTAGCGTTCCCTGACGCTCGGATGAATACGCGTGCCGACGCATTGCTGGTCGACAGGGCGATGCAACCGCGCTTTGAAACGGAACAACTTGCGCCTGGACTCGTGTAGCTGAGCGCCAGAACCATTTGAAAGCCCCGCTTTCAAATGAGGCGCCAGGATCAAGCCCGCTTCGATAGCCTCGTCCATCATCCATCCAAGAGTGATGTCAGCGACGGAACGGCCGTCTTTATCAGGTGGGTAAGAACCACCAATATCTGAATGTGACCCACAGAACCAGACTTGTTTCAGGTCTACGCCTGTTCTTGCTCGCCAGATGGTCGGTTGAAAGTCCACGCGTTTTTCATCAATAGCTAATCCATGCCGAGCGAACTGCACATTGCCGCCCATTTTTGTATCGTAGAACTCATCATTGCCATCCAGTAGGCCCATCACGCTACTGGGGATGCCGAGGGCGCCGACGGTTTCCCATACGCCAACAAAGTGAACCTTTCTGGATCGGTGACAGTGGGACCGGCGAAAGTCTTGCGCATTGTTGCCATTGGGATGATTCTTTTTTGCGGGGCTTTTATAAATTCCCCAGGCGTGATTAATCAGCTTGGCATCCTTGCGTTTCACGATACCGCAATTGTTGATCAAGCCGCATAATGCCCTGACCGTATAAGCGCCGCGGCTAAAACCAAACAGGTATATTTGGTCACCGGCTGCATAGTTCTGGACGATGTATCGGTATCCGTCGAGGATATTTTTGTGAATTCCACGACCGGTCGCGCCGGATATGATGCCGCTGTGGTGGGTGCCAAGTCCCCAATCATAAAACACGTGTTGTTTCTTTTCGCGGGAGTTGGGCGCTATCGACCTTGCGAGCTTAAGGACATTGGTAGGAAAGTTTTTTTCGATGTCATCTTCGGGTCGGTTCCAGGTTCCGTCTGCACA
>JABIVN010000265.1 GCA_018667205.1 Gammaproteobacteria bacterium
GCGAAACTTCGGTCCCAGATATGGGACGCCACTGCACAAAACTCGGAAACAGTAATGCCCCCATATGGCAGGCATTTAATTCTGACCGAAGCAGAAATTGATCTGGTGTTGGGATATATCTATTCATTATGAGGAACTTATGAAGACTAATTTTTCAAGAAGATGGTTCGTGAAAGGCCTTGCCGCCGTCGCAGTAATGGCGAGTTTTCCCGGCGCAGCTTTCGCTCGCGCAACAGGTGCGTTTAAGGCTGATAAGACCAACAGCGTTGTCAATGTGCTGTTCGGTGACCTACCTATTGAAGCGAGTAGCCAAATCACCTTCAGGTTGCCTGACATTGCGGAAAACGGCGCAGTCGTGCCAGCGACTGTCGCTACTGAGATAGAAGGCGTCACTCAGATTGCAATTGTTATCGATGAAAATCCGAATCCGCTATCGGCCGTGTTTGATATTGGCGAAAGTAGTGTTGCTGATGTCAGTACTCGAATAAAGGTCGGTAAAAGTTCTGTTGCAAGAGCCTACGTTAAGTCCCGGGGTAGAGTTTTTATGACCACCAGGGAAGTAAAAGTCACTATTGGTGGATGTGGAGGATAAATATATGACGGTAAAACCTGTAAAAATCCGAGGACGCCTAAAAGGCGTGATCGCGAACATTAAATGTCTAATGCCGCATCCCATGGAAACTGGCACCCGCAGGGACGACGCAGGCGAACTGATTCCGGCACACTACATAAGGACAGTGACATGTCTTCACAATGATAGCGAAGTGATGACTGCTCATTGGGGGCCGTCAGTCTCTAAAGATCCTTACTTCTCTTTTAAGATTAAGACCGCCAGTGTGGGTGACAGTATTAAAGTAAGTTGGGTCGATAACCTGGGTGAGACATCATCCGGCGATATCGTGCTGAAATGATCAGAGGAACGGTATGCCTGGTCGCACTTTTGGCGGGTGCTGGTAGTGCGAGTGCGGACCCTGAGTCCGACCGACAGGCATTGGCGCGATATTTCGAACAGCGATTTCCAGATGTTGAAGTTGCCGCCCATATTGATGGCGCCTACGCACTCAATGCGCAAACGCGTGAGCAGTGGCTGGCCATGGAGGATTTTCCTCCTTATGAGTTTTCTGTAGATGACGGCGAGGTATTATTTGGTGCAAGCTTTAAGGATGGAAGCGGGTATCAGGACTGCTTTGGTGACGGAAACGTCAAAGCGCACTTCCCCTATTTTGACCTTAAAGAGCAGTCCGTGGTCACGCTTGAGTTGGCGATTAATGATTGCAGAGTAGCGAGTGGTGAGGAGCCACTTGCCTACGATGGAGAGGATATTGCCTTGCTGAGTGCCTATATGGCATTCACTTCGCGCGATAGCGTGATTGACATTGAAGTGCCTCCTGAAGGTCTCGCGGCCTATGAGGAGGGCAAGCAGTACTACTACTCGCGACGAGGCCAGCTTAATTTTTCTTGTAGCCATTGCCACATGCAGATGTCAGGGATGAAACTCCGGGCAGAAACCTTGAGTGCAACGATCGGCCACGTGACACACTGGCCCGTCTATCGGCTCAAATGGCAAGAAATCGGGCCGCTTCACCGGCGATTTAAAGAATGCAATGAGCAAGTTGGTGCGGAAGGACTGGAATATCAGAGTGAAACCTATCGGAACCTGGAATACTTTCTGACTTACATGAGCCAGGGGCTGCCCCTTAATGGACCCGCGAGTAGAAAATGAAACGATTTATTGCCTTGTCGTCTATGTTGTTCGTGTGCCTGTTAGCGCAGGCAAACCAACTCACGATGGAATCCGTCAGCGAGCAGATCCTGCAAGCTGAATCCCTGCACCAAAAAGCCCGAACCGTTGGTCATGGTTGGGTTATTACGCTCAAGCTTATTGAACAAGCGAAAGCAGCGCTCGCTGACGACCAATTGATCAAGGCAGATGAGCTCTCAAAACGGGCTCTGGGCACCGCGCTCGCTTCCGTGACGCAATCGATAAAAGAGAAAAGAGTTTGGCGTTCTCGAAAACCTTCTTCGTGATGCTGCGCTTAAAGAGTCTTTTTGTTAACCAATATCGCCTGTTAGTCCTCGGGGTAAAAAATTGAATCGCCGCGAATTTTTGGAACTGATTGCGAAAGCGGGCGTCACGGCTTCACTGTCTGGATGTCAGACCCTGGGCGACAAAAATGGCAGCGGGTTATACGCGTTGTCAAAATTTGGTCAAGCGCGGGTATTACATATCACGGATACCCACGCGCAGCTAATGCCTGTTTATTTCAGGGAGCCTAGTGTGAATCTGGGGTTAGGGTCGGCGAAAGGCAAAATGCCACATCGTGTGGGTAAGAACCTGCTGTCTGAAATGACGGAAGTGAATCCGATGCTAAGCCATGCATTTACTTACCTCGACTTCACCGAAGCTGCCCAGCGATATGGCAAGGTTGGCGGGTTCAGTCACTTAGCCACACTAATTGATAAGTTAAGGGGCGAGACGGACGGTGCCTTATTGCTGGACGGGGGAGATACCTGGCAGGGTTCCGGCACTGCGCTTTGGACTCGAGGCAAGGACATGGTGGGTGCGTGCAATCTGCTTGGCGTTGATGTCATGACCGGGCACTGGGAATTCACCTATGATGCTGCTGAAGTTATCGCCAATGCGGCAGATTTCAAAGGAGAGTTCGTCGCTCAAAATATTCGGGCGACTGAAGATGCAATGTTTGAGGGCGTGGATGTTTTTGATGAAGATACGGGTCACGTCTTCAAGCCCTATGTGATGAAGGAACAGAATGGCTATCGAATAGCGGTTATTGGTCAGGCCTTTCCTTACACCCCGATCGCGAATCCTTCACGCTTTATTCCGGACTGGACTTTTGGTATCCAGGAAGAGAATCTTGCACAATTGGTCGAGGATATCCGGGGTAAAGAGAAGCCAGATGCTGTGATCCTGCTATCACATAACGGTATGGATGTGGATTTAAAATTGGCATCTAGGGTGCCGGGCATAGACGCCATTCTTGGTGGCCATACCCATGACGGCGTTCCGGTGCCAGTGGTAGTCAAAAATGCGGGTGGTAACACCATCGTTACTAACGCTGGCTCAAACGGAAAGTTTGTCGGCGTACTAGATCTGGAATTTGGGCGCGCTGGCGTGGTGGGATACCGCTATCGGCTAATGCCCGTGTTCTCTAATCTGCTGGATGAAAATCCTGCGATGGCGAAATATATCCGTGACGTTAGGGCGCCTTACCTATCCACTCTGAACGAAGAGTTAGCGACATCTGAATCGCTTCTCTATAGACGGGGAAACTTTAATGGCACATTTGACCAGGTTATTTGTGATGCGTTGCTGGAACAGTTGGATTCGCAGATCTCGCTCTCGCCGGGATTCAGGTGGGGAACTACAGTCCTGCCAGGCGACACCATTACCATGGAGCGAGTTCTGGACCAGACATGCATGACCTATCCGGAAACCTATGTGCGGGAAATGGAAGGACAGGAATTGAAATCGATTCTGGAAAGTGTTGCCGACAATATTTTTACGCCGGATCCGTATTACCAGCAAGGTGGTGACATGGTCCGCACCGGTGGGCTGGGTTATTCGTGTGCACCTCGGAACGGTTTTGGTGAACGGATTAGTGATTTACGTCTTCGGGATGGTTCCCTGATTAATGCTAGCCAGCGCTACAAAGTTGCTGGCTGGGCAACAGTGGGCAGTAAATCTGCAGGCCCGGCAGTCTGGGATGTTGTTGCCGATCATTTGCGGGACAAAAAGGAGATCAGCATTGATAGGGTTGAAACGCCTGTTTTAAAAGGGATCACTAACAATCCGGGACTCGCCTAGCGCACTCGATATAGCCTATCTGCACAGCTCATCTACATAGCCCGTAGACATAGCCCGCAGACATAGCCCGCAGACATAGCCCGCAGACATAGCCCGCAGACATAGCCCATAGACATAGCTCATAGACATAGCCCATATATCAAGGAGAAGATCATGATCAATATTTTTCAAGGCATCGTTTTATTGGTGGGGAATTTCTTGATGTTTACCGCGACAGCAGAAGCACTAAACTCAGAAAAACCCTTTGCAGAACGCCATGTGCTGTTGCAGGTCAGTGATGAGGACCCCGCTAAATTCTCGTTGGCCCTGGATGTTGCTAACAATCTTATCCGACACTATGGCGGGACAGATAATATTGATGTGCAAATTATCACCTTTGCCGGAGGCGTCAATATGTTGACCCGCCCCGACTCTAACCCGAATTTTGAACGGATAAAAAGTTTGATGGATTCAGAGGTGACCTTTGTGGTGTGCCTAAATAGTCTGGATACAATTAAGCGTAAAACCGGCACAAGGCCGGTAGTCTTCGATGGAACAAAAAGTGTGCAGACTGGTGTCGCCTATATGCTGGAAAAAATTCACGACGGCTATATTCAGATTCATCCGTAGATCGGCCATTGCTCGTAACCATTGCTCATAACCATTGCTCGTAACCATTGCTCATAACCATTGCTCATAACCATTGCTCATAACCATTGCTCATAAAGTTATTCGTAGCCGTCTTTAAGGACAAAAAAAGCAAGAAACAGCAACATCATGCTGAAGGGTATGGCCAAATAGATCCCGCTGACGCCGATGACTTCTTCCAGTGTAATTTTTCCGAAGTTCGCGTTTTGCAGTA
>JABIVN010000030.1 GCA_018667205.1 Gammaproteobacteria bacterium
GAATGCGGGGCAATCATACCGCTCTATGGTGCAGGTCGGACAAGTCATTGACGTCGGTGTTGCCGGTAGGGTGCTTGAGTCTAATCACGCTGATTTTGCAACAGGAGACTACGTCGTTGGACCCGGGGGTATACACGAATTCGGGGTTGTGCATGGCGATCAGCTCACATTATGTGACACGCGTATTGCGCCTTTATCGAGTTGGTTAGGGGGGCTGTACATGACGGGTCTGACGGCTTACTTTGGGCTACTTGAAATCGGCCAACCGAAGCCGGGGGAAACGGTATTGATCACGGCTGCCAGCGGTGCGGTTGGCATGGTCGCTGGGCAGATTGCTCGCATCAAGGGTGCTCGTGCCGTCGGTGTTGCCGGTACCGATGAAAAATGTCGATTTCTGGTGAATGAGTTGGGTTTTGATGCGGCAGTAAATTACAAGGCGGATACGTTGTATGGTGATTTGCGAGAGGCGACACCTGACCGTGTTGATGTCATATTTGATAACGTAGGCGGTCCATTACTTGACACCCTGTTCCGAAGGTTAGGGATAGGCGCACGTATTATCGTGAGTGGTGCGACCTCGCAATACAACAACGAAACGATCTACGGGCCAACGAACTATCTGGCTTTAGCGACGATGCGCGCGCGGATGGAGGGATTTATTATCTTTGATTACGAAAATAGGTATCAGGCAGCGAGAGCAGAGATGATCGAATGGCTAAAACGCGGGGATTTAAAGCTGTTTGAAAACATGGTCGACGGTGAAGTCGGTGACTATCCGAATGTATTACATCGCCTTTATGAAGGCGCCAATGTCGGGAAAATGTTGCTGCGGCTGCCTGCGGCTAATTAATTCATGGTGCCTGAGATTCTTTGGCGGAAAAAAACATAGGCCAGGGCAAAAACTCATTTTGTAAATGATCCGTCTATAGACAGGTTACGTACGTAATCTACAACACATGTAAAGTTGGGCCTTGTTAATGGCAAAAATAGCGGTGGTAGGGTCCGGTATTTCCGGTTTGACCTCAGCGTATCTGTTGTCCCAAGACCATCAGGTGACGGTATACGAAGCTAACGACTACCTTGGCGGGCACACCCACACACACGCGATCGAGCTAGAAGGAAGACAGTGGGCCGTAGACACTGGTTTCATCGTCTATAACGACCGAACCTACCCAAATTTTATTCGCCTGCTTGATCAACTGGGCTGTATCGGGCTCCCGACAGAGATGAGTTTTTCGGTTAAAAGGCCGGGGCTCGAATACAACGGTCACAATATCAATACACTGTTTGCGCAACGCAGCAATCTAGTTAACGTCAGGTTTCTTGGAATGCTACGGGATATCCTGCGGTTCAACAGAAACGCCCCTGGAATCGGTAATGAGGACGAACGTAGTCTTGGTCAGTATCTGTCCGACGAGCATTATAGCGCTGCTTTTCAACAGGATTATCTGGTTCCTATGGCCGCGGCAATCTGGTCTACGGGAGATACTGACGTCAGACAGTTCCCTGTTCGTTCACTGGCCCATTTCTTCGTCAATCACGGCTTGGTTAGCCTGAAAAACAGGCCTCAGTGGCGTGTGGTAAGCGGCGGTTCCAACAGCTACGTCAAAGCGATGCAGTCCAGAATTGGCGAAGTAAAGCTAGGTTCTCCTGTCACTCGAATTGAGCGAACAGCCGAACATGTATTGGTGGAGGCGCAAGGTAAACAGCGGCAGTTCGACGAGGTCGTCATTGCGGTGCACAGTGACCAAGCGCTGCAACTCCTTGGCGATCCGTCGCGTTTGGAGTTGGAAGTTTTGTCGCAGATGCGTTACTCCGCCAATACAGCAACCCTGCATACCGATAATAGTCTGCTACCGAAACGAAAGCTCGCCTGGGCCAGTTGGAATTACCACGCGGCAAAGCAAAAAGAAAAAGCAACGTTAACGTACAATATGAATATTCTTTCGCATATCGAAAGTAACAGCGATGTGTTGGTGACACTGAACGACGTGGGAGACATTGATCCAGAAAAGATTTTGAAAATTCTTCACTACCAACATCCCATTTTTAATCACGAGATGATGTTGTCCCAAAGTCGGCATGCTGAAATTTCCGGTGTAAATCGCACCCATTATTGCGGGGCCTATTGGCGCTACGGGTTTCACGAAGACGGCGTGGTTAGTGCGCTTAATGTGTGCAAAGGCTTTGGGGTGGCGCTCTAATATGGAAAATGCGGTCTATAGGGGTGAGTTACTTCACCATCGAATCCTTCCGGTCCAGCACTCTTTTAACTATGCTCATGCGTGTTTGTTCACCGATATTGAAAACATTCCCGCTATCGCTGATTTAAGTTCTTTGGTAAGTGTCGAGAAGCCGAACCTGCTCAGCTTCTACCGTCAGGATTTTTTGCCCTCGGATCGGACACTTCATCAGGAGGTGTGTGGTCGTATTCATCAACAAACCGGTAGGGCGTTTTCCGGTAAAGTCTACCTACTGGCGAACTGGCGAACCTGCGGTGTGACAATGAACCCGTTAGCCTTGTTCTATTGTTATGAAGAGGATGCATTGCGTTATGTGGTTGCTGAAGTGCACAACACGCCCTGGAACGAGCGTCACGTCTATGTACTGGTTGTGGCGGATGCACCGTTGATCTCGGAGAAGAATTTCCACGTGTCGCCCTTTATGCCGATGAATTTGCGCTACGGTTGGGGCTTGGATACTCCAGGCCACAAACTCAATGTCAGTATCAATGCAGATCAGCAGGGTAAAAAATTATTTTCCGTGGTAATGAGGCTCAACGCCCAACCAATGACTAAAAGTGCTCTGCATAAGCTGATAGGGCGCTTCCCAATAATGGCCGTGAGAACACTCACGTTGATCTACTATCAGGCGTTTAGATTGTGGCTAAAACGCGTGCCAATTCACTTTCACCCCAGAAGAATGTAAGGAAAAGTATGAGTGCCTTGGAGATAAAGCGAAGCAATGGTTTGCTCGGTGTCGGGATTTCCCTGTCTAAAATACCCGTTTTGAATTTACTGAAAAAAATTAGTGATGGACAGTTAGTCGTTTCCGATGGCAACGATGTGCGCAAGTTCGGTCGTGATGGGATAGCGGTATCGCTCAAGGTCAATGATAAGCGTGCTTATTCTAAAATTTTGCTCGGTGGACCGATTGGCGCTGCTGAAGCTTACATGATGGGTTACTGGTCTACTGATGATCTGACGGGACTAATCCGAATTTTCCTGCGAAATCGTAAAGTGCTTGAGGCTTTTAATACCAAGCTGTCGATTATAAAACGTCCCGTATATCGGTTTTTTCATAGAATGCGCCGTGATACGTTGTCGCAGAGTAAAGAAAACATCTCAGCGCACTACGACCTTGGCAATGAGTTTTTCAAATTATTCCTTGACCCTAGCCTGACATATTCATCCGGCTACTTTCGAGACTTCAGTGACACGATGGAAGAGGCCTCCCGTGATAAAGTTGATCGGATTTGTCGAAAGCTCGAACTGAAACCCGGGGATGAGCTGCTTGAAATTGGAACGGGGTGGGGGTCCTTTGCCATCCACGCGGCATTAAATTATGGATGCCATATCACCACAACAACAATATCTGATGAGCAGTATAATCATGTGGTCAAGGTTGTCAGAGAGCGGTCGCTCGAAGATAAAATCACCGTGCTCAAAAAAGACTATAGATTGCTTACTGGGCAATTTAGCAAAATCGTATCTATCGAAATGATTGAAGCCGTTGGGCTTGAGTATCTGCCGACCTTTTTCAAAGCTTGCAATCGTTTATTGAAACCGGGTGGGTCTATGCTGATTCAGTCTATTACGATCCCAGAGGATCGGTTCGAAAGCGCAAAGAATTCGGTAGACTTTATACAGCGATACATTTTTCCTGGAGGGGCCTTACCCTCGGTTGAGTTACTGGTTTGTGAAAGTGAACAGGCGAACCTGAAGTCCTTTGGCGTGGAAGACATCACGGCTCACTATGCCGAAACCATGCTGCGATGGCGAAATAAGTTTAAAGAAAATATCGCAGAGATAAAAAAACTGGGGTGCGGAGACACGTTTCTCAGGATGTGGGACTACTACCTTTGTTATTGCGAGGGTGGCTTCGCAGAAAAAGCAATTGGTTGTGTTCATATGCAGTTTCATAAGCCTGAAGCGGGAGCCGACCTTACATGAGTTGGGCGATAGATTTAGCAGAGCGAGGCTACGTACCTGATGTCATCGTTCGTATGTTCATGCGGCGCCTGCTGAGGAAGAGGCTGGCACAAGATAAAATTCGCAGCACACCAGCCGGTAAGGCTGAGTTGATGGACGAAATGTGTAAGGGCCCGATAGCGATTAATACGGGCGATGCGAATCAGCAGCACTACGAGGTTCCAACCGGTTTTTTCCAGTTGATGCTGGGATCTCGAATGAAGTACAGCTGTGCTTTTTTTGAAGATGAAAGCGACCCTTTGAATAAAGCAGAAGACACCATGTTGGCACTTTGTTGTTCCAGGGCCGAGTTGAATGACGGCCAAAAAATTCTTGAGTTGGGCTGCGGTTGGGGTTCGTTGTCGCTTTACTTAGCAGAGCATTACCCGTCGAGTCAGATAACGGCTGTCAGCAACTCTGCAACGCAACGCACTTATATTGAGACGCAGGCAGTAAGTCGAAACCTGCACAACCTTTCTGTGATAACGGCAGACATGAATGATTTCAGCACAGCGGATCAGTTTGACAGGGTGATGTCGATAGAGATGTTTGAACATATGCGTAATCACCAAATGCTGTTCCACAGAATATCTGGCTGGTTAAAACAAGACGGCAAATTGTTTTTTCATATTTTCTGCCATCGAGACATGCCTTATTTTTTTGAGACGGATTCTGAAGACGACTGGATGGCAAAACATTTCTTCACGGGTGGCATGATGCCTTCCTTCGATTTACCAGCACGTTTCGATGACCATTTAAATCAGGAGAAATCCTGGGAAGTAAACGGGTCTCACTACGCCAGCACTTGTGAGGGTTGGTTGCAAAACCTTGATGGCAGGAAATCTGAAGCGTTTGACATGATCGCTCGTTCAGACAACCCCGCGTCTAAGGTCATACAATTTAATCGGTGGCGGATGTTTGTCATGGCCTGTCAGGAGCTCTTCGGCTACAGGCAAGGCAAAGAGTGGCACGTTGCGCACTACCTGTTCACGAGGAATGGCAACTCGTAGTCAGGTGGCTGCCGCTGTCACTTAACTAACAATAAGGAGCAGGGGCGGGAAACGGGGCGGTTAACTCTTGCCTTTAAGGCGCGGGCGCTTTGCGCTCGGTCCGCAAGAAAAAGAAAAAACAAGTGGTAGCTGCTGCGGACAGCAGATGCCATAATCCGTGCGCCTGTAAAAGGGCGTCTGGGTCACACAAAGGGTGTCCTGCTTTGCCCGTTTGCCAAATTGCAAATGCGCTCAAATAACTGGCCACGCCTAAAGCAAACCAAGGTAGATAGGTGCGTCGAGTTGGGGCAGGACCGGTGGCAAGTAGACCTGGCAGCCAGAATAGCAAAACCCACCAGAAACGCTCAGGTTCAGCCATCATCTCGAAAGGTGTTATGCCAAAGACCCCTGCTACAATAAATCCGACAAATCCAGAGAGTACTCGCAGCCACTGAGACCAGAACCGATACAGAACTTCACTGATCACCCAAAAGCCGATCGACAGGCCAAAGAAGTCGAGATTGATCCCTAAACCCCAACCATTCACTGCCCGACCGATGCCATAAACCAGTACCAAAGCCGAGTAAATTCCTAGTACCTGCCGAGGCGGCCAGCGTCCCATTGCTGAAACATTAATCAGCCAAGGGATCAGAATGTACATCACCATGCTTAGGTTATCCATCCAACCACCCCAGGCCGTATGGGTACCATGCATCAGCAGCGAACCGGGGCCTAGCCAAATAGCCGCTCCTGAATAGAGCAATGCAATAGGACTGTGCCCAAACATCATGCCGGTTCGCCCGGCCTTGACATCCTGCCCTAGCCGCCAAAGCATCCAAAGACCGGCGACCATAAAGCCAATATTACTGAGGGCGTTCACTGGTTCATGAAATAATCCGGGTTGAACACGCTCACACCATCTGGACACGTCACCTACTGCTTGCTCTACGGCAGCGGGCGTGCCCCAACCCTGCCAACCGAAGAGCACATAACCAACAAAGAATAAGACGCTGACGGCTAAACCTAATTTGAAGGGTCTATAAGCATTAGAGTGCATCCTGGCGTTTCCTTCTGTTTATGTTGTTGGCCAACTTGATTATCGTTCAGGTTCAGCGCTGATGTCACGCTGTTAAAAGTGATCACCAATTTGACCCGTGAGCGTAATTCTTTTCTGTACTGATGCCTGCTTTGCCAGAGGGTTAAGGTTGGTGGCACTTTCGCTTGTGTATGGGCGTAGTTCAGACCGCTTAAGCAGTATCCGCCAGATTGGTATAGGCGAATTGAACGATAAACGCGCACTGGGTGTCTATTTGCTAATCGCCTTCCCCCAACGAGCTGAGCGGACCGTTTTCATCCGGGTAGCGTCAAGAAAACCATCCGCTATAGGCTTTGCTGACACATCGAGACCAGCTGCAGGTTTATCTTACCCTCTGGGAAAACAGGTTTGATGGGGTGGCTTGACAGGCTTTTAGCCGTGCAGCCGATAAACAGAGTATCGGCTTCGACAGGCAGTGTGCCTTAGTTTAACCTGAGTTCGTTCACAGTGATGGCTTCAACTCGTCCGAGTCGTACCACGTCTTTAAAACCTCGCAGCGCAGTGAATTTAGTTTAATTCACGGTTGCTTTGTTATCGCGGCATAGAATTGCATCGACAAAGGCGAGACCCATCGCCGCTGAAACGTTTGCCAGGAAGCCTGCGTTCAATTGGATCATTACCTGCTCACGTAACGATAAGAGAGCAGAATTCTTACCGCAAGCAGTACACCGGCCGCTTCATTAATCACCACGATATGCGGTGGTCTGGGTTGAGTATCTATCTATTGCACATTTGAAGTATTGTCTTGATACTGAAAAGAAGTGAACGGAGTCGTTATGGCACGCGTTTTACCTTTTTCCTCGAAGCTCGGTTTTGGCGTCGGACAACTTGCCGAAGGGATTACTCTTGGTGCGTTTTCAACGTTTCTACTTTTCTATTTCAATCAAATTTTACAAGTGTCAGGTACGCTGACGGGTATTGCGCTTGGCATCGCTCTGTTTTGTGACGCGATTACAGACCCGATTGCAGGTTCCATTTCAGATCGGCTAGAGACTCGCTGGGGTCGACGTCATCCGATGATGATGGGGGCAGCGCTGCCACTTGGTCTTTCTGTCATCGCACTGTTCAACCCGCCAGCAGGAATGTCAGAGATGTTCTATTTTTTCTGGTTGGTTACGTTTGCTGTTTCGGCAAGATTATTTTTGACGCTTTATCACATTCCGCATCTTGCCCTGGGTGCAGAGATGGCGCAGGACTACCTTGATCGGACTCGGGTTTATAGTTTTAGCCAGTTTTTTGGCACCGTAGGGTCTGCCGGTTTTGGGTTTCTGATGCTGACATTGTTCTTTCCTACGACGGAAGAATTCTCCCACGGCCTGCTTAATAGTCATGGTTACGGCCCATTCTCGATCGCCGCCGCGATCGGGATTGTTGTATCTATTAGTCTTTGTGTTGCCGGCACCGCAAGGGAGATCCCGCACCTTCCAGCCGCTAACTTCAAAAAAGTCGAACGCCTTAATCCGCGCCGCCTGTTGCGCGAGATCACAACCGCCTTTAAGAACCATTCATACAGAATGCTGGTAGGGGGGCTTTTCTGTGCGGTAATCCTGCTAGGAATAGAGGGCACATTTATGGTGTACATGTATGTTCATTTTTGGGGTATGGCAACTGAACACATGCGCTGGATCGGTCCAATAGTCTTGTGCGCGTTGCCGTTCTCGGTGTTGCTCGCGCCAGTGCTTACGAAACACCTGGATAAACGTAGAACGTTAATAGGCCTGTCGGTGGTGATCATTGTCTGCAACAACATGATGATTTGCCTGCGACTGTTTACGGATTGGCTGCCAGAAAATGGTAGCGCAGCGCTGTTAGCGATGCTTTTGGCCTTTATCTTTACCAGTGGGCTAGCTGGTCCAGCGATCATGATTACCCTCAATTCAATGTTTGCAGACATTTCTGACGAACAGGAATTGCTGACCCACGAACGACAGGAGGGGATCATTTTTTCCGCACGGTCGTTTGCCTTTAAGGCCGGTGGTGCGTTCGCGACCATACTGGGCGGAATTGGTCTTGATTTGATCGACTTCCCCCGCGGTGCGGCCCCGGGGGAAGTGTCTCCAGACGTTCTGTTCAATCTGGGCGTTATAGCAGGACCGGCGACATCAATTGTAGGGCTGGCGGTGTTGGCTTTCTATTTTGGTTATCGACTGGATAGAGCTCGTATCGCTGAAATACAACTTGAACTCGCAGCGCGAAGGACCCGGTAGGTGCCCCGCAACGTGCCCCGCAACGCGCCCCGCAACGCGTCCCGCAACGCCCGTATCTAGAGATGTACTTGAGTTGGGACTGAAGGCTTAGGTTCCTGAATCAATGATGGCGCTGATGCTGACTAAGAAGATGAGATGTCAGGGTGAAATACGCAACTGGATACTAGCGGGGGTGTAAGCTTTGCAGGGGGAACGCTCTGGAAAGCACCGGCCTAGGAAGGTAGTTCTTTGACGAGCATGACGTTGCCATCCACTGAGGCGATAATACATTGATCGTCCTTAGCGATGAACGTGTCATTAGCCCCAGGGTCAAGGCGAGCTTGCCAATTAATGCCGGAATAACGGATGGCACCGCCCTCTGCGGTAATGTCCTTGCTCGCAGGGACAACGCGGCTGATCATGTCGCTGCTAGTATCAGTACCGCCACCTGAATTCTGAAAGTTTTTTAGCGGTCGCCACAGAAACAAGGCGATCAGCCCCGTCAGTACGGCCGTGGTGAAGAACTCGACCTCCCAGCCGGATAACAGCCCAAAGCTGATTAACAGCGCGGTGACCAGACTGGCCATCGCGAAAAAAAGCAGTGGGCCGCTTAAGCCTAAGACGCTCAACTCCAGGATAAAACTTATCCCAGCTAAAATATAAAAGAAGTGATCATGATTAGCATTGATGAGCGCGAAGATGTCCATGGCTTAGATCCCTGCATCCGAGCTCGATAATTTCAGCGCACTGGATACGGCAATCGCTTGAGCTACTGTATTGGCGATGTTGTCGCTCGTTTTACCGTCAGTCAGCACGATGGTGCTTTCTGCGGCAATCTGGCGATGAGCGCCGATAGCGTCTTGTGCAAGGGTTAGTAAGACGGCGGCTTCGCCCGACTTCGTGTTAGCAGCGTCTCCGACGGTCGTCAAAGCGGCGGCCTCGGCATTTGCGACTAACCGGATCGCCTCGGCTTTACCGGTGGCCTCAAGAATTTGTTGTTCCTTGTTAGCTTCTGCGGCTAATACTTGTTCCGATTTTGCTGCTTGGGCATCTAAAACCCGAGCCGCTTTCAGGCCCTCTGCTTCTGTAATGGCTGCTGTTTTAACGCCCTCGGCTGTCAGAATCACGGAACGCTTCTCGCGCTCAGCGGTCATCTGTTTTTCCATGTCTTCCCGGATAGATTGAGGTGGTGATATATCCTTTATTTCGTAACGGGTGACCATCACGCCCCAAGGCTGCGTAGCTTCGGTCATGGCCGCCAGAATGACAGCGTTAATAACATCCCGACTCTGAAAACACTCATCCAATTCCATAGAGCCAATGGCGTTACGCATGGTGGTCATAGCAAGTTGTATGACAGCCACTTTGTAATCGGTAATATTATTGGTGGCGGCGCCGGCATCAGTGACCTTCATGAATAAGATACCATCGATATCGAGCGAGATATTATCCTTGGTGATTGCTGACTGAGATGAAATGTCTAGTGACTGTTCTTTTAGGTTGCGATCGGCAGCTACGGTCTGGACGAAAGGAATAATGAAATTCAGGCCTGCGCTTAACGTTTGATCGTATTTACCAAAGGTGTAGATCACATAGCCTCGATTCTGCGGTACAAAGTATATGGACTTTTTAACGGTGTAGAGAATGACAAGCGTTATCCATAAATAGGGGCTTGATAGGAGGTTCGCGATTATATCCATCGTATGTTGCTCAGTTGGTGTAGGCTAAAAGAAGCTACATAGTAGCGCACAAATTGATACTCATCTATTTAGAGTATGCCGATGGTTGATTTGCCTGGGTCCGCTGCCGCAGGAAAGGACATTAGGAACTTTAGGCATAATGTGAGGCATAAGTTTTTTGCTCTAAAACGAGCAGCGCGACTGGAAAGTGCTTAGAAGCTACCGCGATTTTAGAAAAACACGGTAGCTTCTTCTACTTTCACCAAATATCTGCAAACATCAGATGGCTGAAAAAAATGAGACAAACTGCTTAGATTTCGCGGTTCACCCATTTTTCAAGTAAACGGTGGTGCCAGCGGACTTTAATATCCTGATAGTTCCCCAGCGTCAGGCCGCCGGGTGGTTTAGCGGCTTTCAGACCCCGTTGTACCTGAGCAACATTTTCGACGTCTTGATTAAAGATGCTGCCAAACTGTTCATCTGGTCCGAGCCAGTTGATCTTTGCCGCTGGCGGTCTTTCGGCACCTTCCGGCAATGCGACCATCATCATGATTTCCATAATACACTTATCGGGATCACGACCGTACGGGCGATGTCGATAGAAAATCGGGCCCGGCCACGGAGAGATGTTGGGAAATATGTGGTACTGAATGGCAGAGGTAAGTTCAACGTCCGTTGGTTCGCCGCCCACATAGCCTTTTGGCCCGTTCTTGCGAGCGGTATCTGCGAGAAGTTTACGCGTAGTGATGCCGTCGGGCAGGTCATCGACGCTGCCTTCCATTTTTTGCACACCCATTTCACTAACGCTTTCACCCCGGAAGAACATTTCTTCGATAAGCTCCTGCTCGGTAAGTTCATAGGGCAGGTTAGGGTTAGGCATGGGCGGCGCCATGGTCATCCGGCTCCAATTAGCATCGCCGTTGTCGTAAATGTTGTACTCGGTATTTGATCCATCGCCCCCGAGTAGACCAATACTCATTTGTGGATGTGTCGCCAACACATGGAATGCCTCCATGAAAGCTTCCTGAGCGAGTTTCCAATTAGAGTCGACAATCTTGGCGCTGTGCGTCGCCTTCCAGCGATTAGCAAATGGCCAGCGTTCAAAGTGTTTAGTAATGTCCCCAAGGAAGTCCATCAAGGGTTCGGCGTCGTCATCGATATTGATAAAAATAAAGCCGTCCCATCGCTCGCATCGGACCTCTGGCAAACTAAATTTATCTTTGTCAACATGCGGAAAGTCGAATTCGATCGATGGCGGGATGGCTTTTAGTGATCCGTTTACGTTCCAGGTGATCCCGTGGAACGGGCAGCGAAATTCAGGTTTGTTGGCGGAAGCAAGTTCGTTGGTACACAGCCGGCGACCGCGGTGCAGGCATGAATTATAAAATGCTTTAATTGTGTCGGGCTCGGTGCGCACAACAATGAAAGACCAATCAACGATATCGTAGACAATATGATCGCCCACTTCGGGAA
>JABIVN010000031.1 GCA_018667205.1 Gammaproteobacteria bacterium
ATTTCAGTTGTTCATCGATCTGATATAGATAGTCCTTTATCAGCTGACGTCGATTGGGTTTGCCTGATGATGTGAGCGGGATGTCTGTCACGGGTATTACCTTTCTAGGCACCATATGAGGCAGCAGGTTTTGTCTGCTTAGAGTTAGTAGTGTTCGACCTGCATCAGCGGCCTGCGCCTCAGGCTCTGGCCGAAAAAAGGCACAGGGAAGATGTTGATGGATACCCTGCTCATCGGGAACACCGCAGAACACATACTGCGCCACGCCAGGTACTTGTTTTAATTCCAATTCAGCCTCGGCTGGAAAATAGTGAAAACCACTAAAATTTATCATGTCATCTTTGCGGCCCTGAAAAAGCAGGTAGCCGTCTGAATCAAGTTCACCGTAGTCACCTGTCAATAACCAGTCGTCAAGAAAACGTTGCTGGTTCAAATCGTCGCGTTGCCAGTAATATCGAGTTGATTGCATGCCGCGTAGTAATATTTCTCCCTGGCTTGAATGGGTTCGTATTTTACCTTGGTCATCCCTGATGCTAATTTCAACATTCTTGCAGGCTGCACCTACTGTATGACGTTTATCGGGCCTAATAGTGGCATTCAAAATGGTTGCTCGGGATGACTCAGTGAGTCCAAAATGCACATAAATGGTTACCCCGGGAAAGAGCTCCGACAACTGATGGATTTGATCCGGTGACACTGGTGCACTGCCAATTTCGATCGAACGAAGAGTCGTAGTCATCTCCTTGATATCGCTTCGATCAGCCTTTAGCAGGTAGTTTAGAAAAGGCGGTGGGGTATAAAACGATGAGATTTTGAATCGCTGTACGTCATCAAGCCAGCCGGTTACGGACAGTAAACCTTCATAAATGATTAAACTAGCACCTGCATATAAAGCACTGGCTACCCGTTGCCACCCATCGGTGTGATTCATCGGGCTTAGAATCAGATCTCGATGGTTGCTATCTGCGGTTAACATGTTCGCGAGATTATTTGCAGTGGTCAGCAGATGATCATGAGTGAGTACGACACCTTTTGGCCGTCCGGTTGAACCTGAGGAATAGATGATTGCTGCGCAGCGTTCACTTGGTGCCGTCAGGCTTTTTGGTTCGTTTGCTACCCGATGTGAGTTTGAGAAGACAATCGTGCCAGTGTTCGGGGCGAAGGATAGTCTGACACTTGATACAGCATCTACGACAATGGGCGGGCGTTGATCAGCGTAGATGAGCCATCGCGGAGATGTTTCCTCAACGATGAATCCAAGCCGGTCGGCTTTATGGCCGGGGTCAGCTGGTACGACGATCGCGCCAATATTAACGACGGCAAGGAAGGCGACGATGTATTCGGGGGCATTGGGCAAAACCAGTACCACGCGATCACCCTGTCGCAGGTTGTTATCAAGCAGCCATTTGGAACATTGATTAATGCATGAATCCAATTCGCTATAGCTGTATTGGTTCTCACCGTGGATCACAGCGATTTTATCCGGTGCATCAACCGAATGCCGGTGGACCAGATGTTCGACGATATTCGTCAATTGTTATTCGTCAATTGTTGAATCCCGAGCCTGTTTCATCCGATGGCCACGCGGATAATAGGTTTGCTGGTAAACGCACAGCGACCATGTGCAACCAGAAAATGACCAACGATGAGCAGGTCACTCGCCTGCCAGGAAAATAGCGTTGCTGCGTTCCACAGCGGCTGACGGGTTTTGCAGGTAGATTAGTTGCTTGCAACTGGTCTGACTGACTAAAACGGACATGTTCACCAGACACTGATGGCGAATAGTTGTGACCGATTGCGCTTATCCCGCCATTAACGGAAAGGGTATCTAATTCTTTTAGTTTAGACAACCGTTGTGATTTTTGGTGCGCACAACGCGCAGGCTGTCCATCAAGCAGGGCGCTACGACGACGGTTGAAGAAAGTGTTGGTCGCTTTTAATCCGCAGTGCGGTCAGGTATTTGATGCGCCGTTCCGGTGGACTCTGCGATGGCAATTCAATCGCAATCACAGTCACAATTACGGCAGCCAGGGTCTGGTAGGACTCTTTAGCGGAACTTTTTAGCGATACCTCACTCCTACAACCTCTGTTCTTATCAGATACTTACCGATTATTCAGATGGTATTTCCGTGTATTTTGATTATATTTCGTCCGCTTTGGGACAATTACTGTATTTTTAGCAGTTTTGAAAAGTTAACAAGGCAATGTCTGTCAGCGTACGGTTAATTATCGTGTCAGAAGTATTTATCGGAAGATTTCTGGCAATCGTGCTCCATATGAAGATTTAGGAAAGATACTTACTGTTAGCGTCGAGTGTGTTATAGCTATCTACACCAATCATTACAAAAGTTAACGGAGATCGTACGTGTCCAAACTCGAAGGGAAAGTAGCGCTCATCACTGGCGCTGGAAGTGGTATTGGTAGAGCAAGCGCTATTCATATGGCGCAAGCTGGCGCCGCTGTCATGTGCAGTGATATTGACTCCCAAGCAGCGGAAGGTACTGTTGCCTTGATTAGTGAAGCCGGTGGTCGTGCAGATGGCATGGGGCTAGACGTGACAAGTGCGTCGGAAATGCGGGACGCCATCAAGAGAACTATTTCGAATTTGGGCGATATTAACGTGCTTTTCAACAATGCTGGTGTCGGTAACGGGTTCAGCTGGGACCAAACTATTGCCGTGAATTTGACCGGGGTATTTCACGGTCTGTCAATTGGCGCACCGATTTTAGCCGAACGAGGCGGCGGTGTGATCATTAACACAGCGTCTGTTGCGGGCTTGGTAGCGCTAATAACACCGCCCGTGGATGCAGATGCTGAGATAGAAGCTGACCCCGAAGCCGAGTTCGCGGTAGGTGCCTATGTTGCTGCGAAACACGGGGTTGTAGGGTTAACCAAACAGTTTGCAATTGACTACGCCAGCCAAGGTGTCAGGGTGAATGCAATTGCGCCCGGGTTTATTGTGACGCCTATGACAGCTGAATTTCGGGCTGAACAGTCAGGAGAGGATTTTCTTGTAGATCTTCACCCAATGGGCAGGTTGGGCCAACCCGAAGAAATCGCATCAGTCGCGACTTTCCTGGCGAGCAG
>JABIVN010000266.1 GCA_018667205.1 Gammaproteobacteria bacterium
GCAAAGCCGCGGGGATTGACTACCTGGGGTTTACCTACGACGAAAAATTCCTCGTGGTGAGTACCCAATTTCCTTTTGAAGAAGTGTTTGATGACCTTTCCTGGGTGAACTACGTGTCGGACCCGGACGAATGGTGCGTCATTTTGCGCACCGAAAAAATATGGCGGGTGCTGTTTCCCACACGGCCAGAGAATGTCGAAGACGAAGCTTACTTGTTGTCGGACGAATTTATTCAACAGCGTCTGCATCATCTCTGGGACAAAGAGGGCGCCTATGACATTGGGCACCGCACGTTATATAACGTTAATCAAAGAGTCGCTGAAACTTATTTTAAGGGCAGGGTTTTGTTGGTAGGAGACGCCTGTCATATCAATAATCCACTGGGCGGCATGGGAATGAATGGTGGGCTGCACGATGCCAATAACCTGGGAGAAAAACTTGTGCATATTGTTCGTGACGGTGCGCCATGCCAGCCACTATTTGAACGCTACAACCGCCAGCGGCGAGATCTTGCAGTGAAGTTTGTCCAAGACCATACCATTGCTAACAAAAAACTTATGGAAGCGACGGACGAGGAAACGCAGCAATCGCGGCAGACAATGCTAATGGATTCAGCCGCTGATCCTGTTAAGGCAAAGGCCTTTCTACTTGAGCGCGCAATGATCAACTGTGTTCGCGATAGCCTGCAAGTTGCCTGAGCGAACATTAATAAGGAGAGTAAAATGAGTCTGACTCACGCGACTATAGATTTATCCAGAACCCGCGATCGGGATCAGCGAACCGACGGCCACCTCGACAATTATATTGGTCATCGCGCCAAGATAGGCGTGATCATTCCGTCGACCAATACCTCGGTTGAGTATGATTGCCAGCGGCTTATTCCCCGCGGTGTCAGTTGGCACTTCAGTCGCTTTATGATCGAGCATGCCGACCTGAGCGACGATGATAATTTTATTCGCTTTTTGGAAATGTTACGCCAAACCATAGGCGCTTCGATTGAAAGCCTGATGACCTGTAAGCCTGATCACGTGATGATGGGTATGTCAGCAGAAACGTTCTGGGGTGGCATAGAGGGAAACGATGGCTTTGTGGAAAAAATTCAGGAAGCGGTGGGTGACGTTGGTCTGACAACGGGTGCAAACGCGGTGATTGCGGCTCTTGAAGCGTTGGATGTGTCGGGCAACGTGGGTAAAAATATCGCCGTGATCACACCTTATCAGCCGATCGGTGACAAAAATGTTCACTTGTTTTTTGAGGATTCCGGTTACAACGTGAAGCAGGTGCTTGGCCTGCGTTGCGAGAATGCGCACGACGCTATTGCTTTGGTCCCTGATCATCAGGTCATGGATATGGTGCGACAGGTTGACGCCGATGACATCGACGCCATTATTCAGGTAGGCACTAATCTCTCGACTGCCACCTCATTCCCGGTGATTGAAAAATGGCTTGAAAAACCGGTGCTGCCTATTAACGTTGCAACCGCCTGGCACGCATTGCGCAGTTGCGGGGTGCGGGATCAATATGATCATTTGGGGCGTTTGTTCGAGGAGCATTGAAGCCGATCATGCAAGTTTCAGCCAGCTTTTATAGGGCCTGCGTACTGCTGTTATTGAGTCCTACCTGGGCCTGGGCCAGCGACTATACGCCGGGAGCAGGCGATTACTGTTCGCAGGCGCAGAAGATTATAGCCGGCACTGAGCTTGAGCCCGAAGTGGTACGCCACACTAATTATGAGGCTTTTGTAGCGTCAAAGCCTACGGATCAACCTTTTGTTATTCACCGATACGATAGCGCTCCCCTGCATTCCACAATGGCTATTAATACGGTTGTTTCTTGTAAGTTGCGAACGGCTGAACGCATCAATGCCGCCCACGATAACGAAGCGGGCGGTCTACCGGTTGCAGAAGCTGAATTCAGCTGTGACGAGGTTCACCGCCTGGTGTTAGCTGGAACTGTCGCGTCGGTTCCTGTGCCCGAGCGTGCGCTGGATACTGCAGACTGGATAGTGGAGCCTGAAGACATGCGATTCATTGGCCCCAGGTGGCTGGAGCCCTGGCCTTTCAACCCTGTCAGTCGAGACCAAGGTGGCCTGTATCGGTTGCATACCAGGGCCTTGTACGCACCCCATGCGTGGTGGGTTCCAATGCCTGAGCGCTTCTTAGGTAATTACTATTGCCATCTGGTGAGTCCGCAATACCTGGAGGCTATGGTACGCGGAATGCTTAAGTTTCCCTAGACCACAGCACTTTGGTTTGAAACTTGATAAATGTCATCAACCGGCGGCTCTAGTCGGGTTATAAAATTAGCTTTGATTACTGGCGGTTTTGTTGATGTTGCCTGAGGGTTTTTTGGGCTCGAGAGGAGACGTGTTGATCGATCTGGTCATCCTGTCTTTTATCGCCATTCTCCCGCTTCTGGTGATTTCCTGGAGATATGCCAGAAACAAGCATTACGCCCATCACCGTCACTTGCAAATTGGTCTTGCGGTGATACTGGCTGTGGCCGTTGGTCTGTTTGAAGTGGACTTGAGGTTGTCTGGAGGAATATTTGAGTTGACCCGGGGTAGCGCTTATTCCGGTACTGATCTGCTCAATAGCATTATCTACGGCCATACCCTGGTGGCTGTCGCCTCGGTGTTGGTGTGGGTGCCGTTGATCGTTGTTTCATTGAAACGTTTTGGCAATCCCCCTGTGCCAGGTGCATTCGGACCCAGGCATCGATTCTGGGGGCTCATGGGAATGGCATTGATGATGCTGTCAGGGTTTAGTGCGTTGCCACTGTATTATCTGGGATTCGTGAAGTAGGGAACTGTGTAATGGATAACTATCAGATTGCCAGGCGAGCCCAGATAGGGGTGATCATTCCCTCTACGAATACCGGAGTCGAGTACGACCTGCAAAAACTGAATCTGGACGGAGTCACATGGCATCCCTCTCGATTTTGGATCGAGCTGCGCAATTGGGCGGATGAGGTCGAGAGCACTGGCGATGATACAGATACTGTGTTTGAGCGCTTTTTGGACATAATGCGGGGAGAAATTCCGATCTCCCTGCGCAACGTAATTTCCGCCAAGGTCAGTCACATTATGCTGGGGATGTCCGCGGAAACCTTCTGGGGAGGCGTGGAGGGAAGTGTGCAGTTCGAAGCAGGCATTCGCGAGCACATTGGCGATTTGGGTCTCACTACTGGTGCCCAGGCCACCCGCGACGCTCTGGAATGCTTTGGCGCCAAGTCGCTGTCGGTGATCACGCCTTACCCACCTGTCGGTGATGCGAACGTGCGCCA
>JABIVN010000267.1 GCA_018667205.1 Gammaproteobacteria bacterium
CTATCCAACGCCGACGTTTATGCAGACCTGCGTGCTTCAACCCGGTTTAATGAGAACGAACTACCCGTGGTCGATATGTGCCTGGCAGTCAACACTGCAATAGAGTCTGCTCACGAATGCGAGCGGACTCCAAGTATGGCATTGAGTGGTCAGGGTGTTACAAATAGCTTCGACCTAGCGAACTAATCGTTTCGAAAAACTCCGCCTGAGTTTCTGCGAGTATTTCAGCGACCGGTTTTACGGACTCAATGCGACCTGCAACCTGACCCGTCAACGGAATTGCCGCTTCCATGTCCCCGCCGAAGTAAAGATCTATTGCCGTACCGAATTCAGACATCGCATTGGTCTCCGGGTCTCGCTCAAGTCTTGAAGTTCGCTCGGTTCGAAGCGCCCGAAGTGCCGGAGAGTGGAATTTGTTTAAAAACACGGTGCCGGTTTCCTTGGCGTCGACAATCGCATTTTTCCAGTTATCGTGTACCGGGGACTCAGCGGCAGAAACCATACGCGTACCCATCTGGATGCCTTCTGCACCGAGAGCGAATGCCGCCGCCATGGTTTTTCCGTCGATAAACCCGCCCGCGGCGATGATAGGTACGTCTACCTTGGAGCGGACCAGTGGCAGGAGAACCATGGTGGCTACGTCATTGGGGCTCTTGAAACCTCCGCCTTCGCCGCCTTCTACAATTAGACCGTCAACGCCTGCCGCCACAGCCTTTAGCGCGGCGTCCAGGGTTGGTACGACATGAAATACGGTTAGGCCGCCGGCTTTCAGGTCCGCCGTGTACTTCATTGGGGATCCCGCGGAAGTGGTGACAAACTTGATTCCCTGGTCAACGACGAACTGAACGATATTGGGATCCTTAACAAAAGCTTGCGCAATATTGACGCCAAAGGGTTTGTCGGTCAGATCCCGCATTTTTTTGATCTCTACCTTGATCGCATCCAGTTCGCCGGAAGAAGTCTCGATGATTCCCATGCCGCCCGCATTGCTGACCGCTGAGGCAAGTTGCGAGCGTGCAATCCAGCCCATAGGTGCCTGGACGATGGGTAGTTCAACTCCCAGCATTTCTGTTACGCGATTTTTAAATTCCATGGTGTCTCTCAGGTACGTTCAAAGTGGCGGTAAGTATAGTTAATGTTTGAGGTAAAGGCTTTTTCCTCGACGAGCTTGAAATGATCAGGGACATCCGGGAACAGGATGTCGCCCTCTACCTTGGTGTGAATAGTCGTCAGGTGGATGTCGTCTGCAATGACCAAGGCTTGCCGGTATAGCTCGCCACCACCAGCAATAAAGATGGGCTTAGCTAGTGCTATAGCGCTGGCAATTGCGAGCGCTAGACTGGTGCTGGTTTCACACCCGGTAATAGCAAGATCCGGATCCCTGCTGACGACGATAGTGGTTCTTCCTGGCAAAGGGCGGCCAATGCTTTGGTAGGTCTTACGACCCATAATCAATGTGCCATGCAGTGTAATCTGCTTGAAAAGCGCCTGTTCACCTTTAACTTTCCATGGAATCTCAAGGCCACGACCAATCACCTGGTTCTCCGACTGTGCTGCGACTATCGCAACCTTCACATCTGTTCCACGGTCTGGATGCCCAGTAAGTCTAGGCCATGCTTAAGCGTCTTTGCGCTGAGATCACATAACCTCAACCTGGAGTCTCGCATCTCAGCATCAGCTTTCAGGACCGGGCAAGATTCATAAAACGTCATAAACTGCTGTGACAGATCAAAGAGGTAATTACATAGAATGTTAGCCTGATAGTCCTCGACAACACCCTCGACTGCCTCAGGGTACTGCAGTAGTCTGGTCGCTAGGGCGATTTCGTCCGGTTCCTGTAGGCTGAATGGGCCCTTAATGTCTGCGCTGTTCAATCCGGCACGGCGAAAAATGCTCATGATTCTGGTGTAGGCGTATTGAAGGTAAGGCGCAGTGTTACCTTCGAATGACAACATGGTGTCCCAGTCAAAAATATAGTCAGTCGTTCGGTTTTTAGACAGTTCGGCATACTTGATAGCGCCAATACCGACCACCCGCGCAATATGATTACGATCTTCGTCAGTCAAATCAGGGTTTTTGGCACTGACTAACTTTAGGGCTCTTTCTATCGCTTCGTCGGCGACATCGGCGAGCTTTAC
>JABIVN010000268.1 GCA_018667205.1 Gammaproteobacteria bacterium
CCGACTGGGACACTTTTCCCGTTGTTTTCAAGGATCTTATCCATTGTACTGTCATTTGCCGTTGCGATCTCGGTTGCTGCCCTTTCCCACATCGCAGTGTGAATAAGGCCCGGCAGGATCGAATTAACCAATACTCCGTCGGCCCCATATTTACGGGACAAGGATTTACTAATCGAAATCATAGCGGCTTTAGTCGCTCCATAATCAATCAATGCCGCATTGGGATACTTCGCAGCACCACTTGCTACCATGATCACCCTGCCCCACTTCTGCTTCCTCATTTTCGGCAGCAGTCGCCGGGTGCAGCGAATAGCTGACAACAAGTTCAGCTCGTGAAGCTCCTGCCATTCTTCGTCCGTCATATACAGAAAGTTACGTGAAGGCGAAGCACCAACATTATTGACCAGAATATCTGCACCGCCGACTTCCTCGACAGCGTCAAGAAAAGTTGTGGTTGAAGCTTTATCTCCCATGTCCGCTGTTAACCCGGTGACCAAACTCGAATAGGCTGCGAGCTTATCCACCGCTTCCTGGTTCCTAGCACAGAAAACCACCTCTGCGCCCATGTCTGCCAGTTCCTTAACGACTGCTTCGCCAATACCAAGACTGGCACCGGTTACAACCGCTCGTTTTCCAGATAAATTCAGGTCCATCATGTCTAATCTCCTACTAGTTGCTTTTCCATTGTTCGTCATCACCTGGGGGTTTGACCCAAATTGACGCCGGGGGTTCATATATCCTATCGGTACCAGGCCGCTTAAGGCGCTCAGGAAAAAGGTAGGGGTTTAGTTGCGCGCAGGCAAGCAGACTTTCGTCACAACAAAAGCCCATTCCGTTACTCATCGTATTACTGAAACATCGTAATGATGAACTGGCCGTCGTTCTTGTCTCCATGGCATTCCTGACGCGGGCACTTGACACACAGACAAAGTTTTCATTTTCCGGAATTTTAAGATTTTCTGTGCCTGGAAGCAGGTGTCGCTTAACTTCTATCCAGTTTCGTTTCAGGTCTGATACAACATTAAAACACGCGCCCGAGCCTCCCTGCGTCACCTCTATGGCAGCGATGCTGACATTAGAGCCTAAAATTAGCAGAACAACGAAGATAGGACATTTCATACGGGTAGCCATGTGTCGTTTTTTACTCAAGATACCAGCAGTGTAAACCAGGGTGCAGGTGACCGCCAAAGCGGGATGAGACACCGTCTGGCGAATGCTGTCATAGAAGTCTAGCGCTACTTTCGCATTCAAGTTGCCAATGCTACTGCTTACATGGTTTATTAGGCGCCTTTTAAATGAAGGTACCAACCATGATTATCATTGCAGGAACCATTGACCTAGCCGACCCGTCACAAATTGATGAGGCTATCGAAAAAGCCAAACCATTACAGCAAGCCACACGGGATGATGAACCTGGATGCCAAGCTTATGTTTTTTCTAAAGATCCGTGCGTTGCAGGTCGTATAGCCGTTTATGAACTATGGGATGACGAAGCATCCCTTGCGGCTCACTTTAAGCACGAGAATTACCTAAACATGGGGGGGCTTTTACAAGCATTCGGTCTGGCAGGTGCTGACAACAACAAGTTTCGGTGTGACCACAAAGAACCTGTTTATGACGAGACTATGACACCTCGCGCGGACTTCTTTACGCTGTAATTATCTGATCTCTTATAAAGGTGCGCGCAAACCCTCTCACCGCTTCGACCGAAATGACGAAGCGGCTGAGATGGCCTAAACGCACCGACTCGCTATCACGGCAGCTTTTGAAGCCCTCGTGACACTAGTTCATGCCGACAAATCTTCCATTCGTTATCTACACGCCGCATATCGGTATGATATGTGGCCCATAACGTGATGGTCGTTACGCTATCACCTTTGGGATAATGCGTTGCCTGCACATCCGTCCGAGTCTTCGCCTCGTCCCCAGAGATGGTTGCGTAGGTTGGACTTAGCATATGCTGTGTAGCATCGTATTTATCAATGGCTTCTTTCCACCACGGATAGAAAGTTTCCATGCCGTTCATTTCTACGGGACCCATGCCGACCACCTTCACATCTTCAACAAAGAGCGCTCGGTACCCGTCATAGTCTTTCTCATCGACGGTTGCTGCATAACGCAACATGACATCCTGTACTGCAATCCTGTCTTCTATATTATTGCTCATTGGGATTCCTCGGTTCCATTCCTCTTTTCTCTCGCTCTTTTTTCATCCGATCAACATCTGAACTAAGCGGAGCCGTTTTTTCGTCATCACTAAGCAGGCCAGCACGGTCTCTTGATGACTTTTCTGCGTCAAAAGAGATCCATTTTTCCGGCACCACCTCAAGTATTGTTCGTAATGGTGAATCTAACAGGTTGTAAAAACCGTCCTCGCCTTCCTTACTGTCCGGAGAAACTTTTTTTGCAAGCGCACGATAAAACCATTCTTTCGTTTCATCATCATCGTGGAAAGTACCCTTACCTTTCACTGTGACCGCACCTCTTGGGCATTTAGGGTCCGTGGAAGTAGCTCCACTCACGGTGACAGACACACGGTTATCTCGTCTAATCGCCGCGGCTCTATGCCTATGGGACGCAAACGTAATCCATATTTTATCGTCGCGCCAGACAAAAGAATGCACAACCCCAACCGGCCAGCCATCCTTGGTTGCCCACATGAGAACACATTCAGGCGCCCTGCTCATCAATTCATGCTTTTGCTCTTCACTATGGCCGTAAATAGATACGACCTCATGATCATGTGCTGCCATTTTTATTTCCTTTATCGTTATTATCTTGAAAGTATCGTGACGCCGCTAATACCAGGGGAGCCATAAACGTGTGTGTACGCAACTTTAGGGTCATTGGGAACCTGTCGTTCGCCCGCTTCACCGCGAAGCTGAAGTACGTTCTCATAGACTTGGCGCAAACCGGAGGCACCAATAGGTTCTCCATTGGCTAGACAGCCTCCGTCTGTATTCACGGGAAACCGACCGCCAATTTCAGTATCACCATTTGCCAGCATTGCCTCTTGTTCGCCATGTTCACAGAACCCATTTTCTGCCATGTGCATGATCTCGGCACCCGACTCAGTATCCTGTAGCTGCGCAACATCGATGTCTTTCGGACCAACACCTGCCATCTCAAAGGCTGCCTTAGAAGCATCCATGGTGGGGCCATCGCCTTCTTCGAGCGCAAGCGAAGGCGCGGTCACTTCAAAGCTGCCAAATCTTCTGGAACGAATAACCGCGGCGTTCAGAAAAACAGGTGATTTGGTGTACTTGTGGGCCATATCCGCGCGACAA
>JABIVN010000032.1 GCA_018667205.1 Gammaproteobacteria bacterium
ATCAACACACTGGCACCCTTTGAAGCCAGTACGCCCGACCAGAAGGCCTTTGCTTTTTCCATATCTTTAGTGCCAATCGTCGCGTATCCAATCATTGCGCTCTCCTGCTGTTAGGTTTATTCGAAGGCGGATCATACTTGCGGAGTCTCGGTGTTACTACAGGAGGCGGCGACCTCTCAATCATTGTAGACATCTTTCTGTCACACATAGGTCAGTGACTCCTGTCCGAATTCAATGCGGGCAATGAGTTCTCGATGGACTTCATCCGGTCCGTCCGAAAGCCGCAGTGTTCGATGTGATGCCCACATACGTGCCAGCGGCGTATCCGCCGAAACGCCGGTGCCGCCATGCATCTGTATAGCGCGGTCAATGACATTCAGTGCTGTATTGGGAACCATGACCTTCATCTGAGCAATTTCACATAGCGCCTTCTCTAGCCCATATTGCTGGAGAGCCCAGGCCGCGCGGAGGGCCAACAAACGGCTCATCTCAATTTCAGTTCTTGAATTAGCAATAATATCGACGTTGCCGCCGAGTTCAGAGAGCGGCTTGCCGAATGCGAAGCGGTTTTTCGCGCGATGAGTCATTAGTTGCAGGGCCCGTTCAGCTGCACCAATGGAACGCATGCACTGGTGAATCCGCCCCGTGCCCATTCGGTCCTGGGCAATCTCGAAACCCTGGCCAGGCGAACCAACCAGGGAATCCTCGGGTAGTTCTACGTCTTCAAACCGGATCTGAGCATAACCATGTGGCGCGTTGTCATAACCAAATACAGGCAGCATTCGAGTAATGGAAACACCCGGTGAATCACTCGGAACCAGCAGAATGGATTGCCTTCGTTCAGGTACAGCATCAGTTTCTGTGACGCACATGACCATCAGGAAGTTGAATCTTGGATCACCGGCTCCGGCAATCCAGGTCTTTTCCCCATTGAGTCTCCAGGTCCCATCTTTAAGGCTCGCATGGGAGTTGATGTTCGTGGCATCGGAAGATGCTACGGCCTGTTCGGTCATCGCGAACCCGGAAGTTACCTCGCCGGTGAGCAGCGGCAAAAGAAAGTCATTTCGTTGTTGATCATTGCCAAAGCGGGCAAGAATTTCCATGTTCCCGCTGTCTGGTGTTGCGCAGTTGAATACTTCTGCTGCAATTTCAGAATAACCCATCTGTTCTGCCAGGTAGGCGTAATCTACTTGATCAAATGTTTGCGCTTTTTTTTCGATGAACAGATTAAAGAGTCCTTCGCGTTTTGCACGGGACTGGAGCTCCTTCATCACCGCCGGAACCTGCCACCTGTTCTTAGATAGTTGGGCGTTATAGTTGTCCTCCTGGGGAATGACAACTTCCTGGATGAACAATTTCAGCTTCTTCAGTATGGGGGAAACTGCGCTGGATACGCCTAGATTCATAATAATTTCTCGACTGCGGTGTTTAGGGGGCCAATCAGGGTCGTTGGGGTGGATCGCTGAAACGACAAGGAATCACAATCGTGATCTTTGGCGAACTTCGCAATGCCATTGGCTAGTGCTTGTATGAGTCGGTCTTCAATCTTCACATGTGGCTCAAGCACAAGGTTTTTTACCTGCAATTGATGGTGTTTTCGATGTGCTTTGGCGTCTAACCGTCCAATAAACGAATCTCCATACAAGAGGGGTTGCGAAAAATAACCGACCTTACGTTTTGCCGCGGGTACATAACATTCGAGCAGGTACTCGAAGTCAAACAGCTCCCGGGTACGTCTTCTATTGATCACGACGTTATCGAAAGGGGATAGCAATCTGACGATTTGGCGGGTTGATCTGACGGGAAGTAATCCAAGTAGTTGTTCTGTCGTGTAGCAACTGCGTCCCTGGACATCCACTTCAATTAGCTGACCTTCTGCCACCAGCTCAGAAAGGGTGTTCTTTAGCGTATTTTTTAAAGGGATTTTGGATAGCCTGCGGATGTTGGGGATGGCATAACCAATGTCGTATTCGGTGGCTACTCCCAGCGCGTGGATCATGCCCAGCGCGATGAACCTTGTCCATTCCTCCAGTGTGGGTTCTGAAGTATTGATGAACGAAGGAATGACATTTTCGGCTAGGTCGAATACTTTTTGGAACCCTTCGCGCCGGGTTACCATTAGTTCCCCGGAGAAAAACAGGTGTTCGAGTACTCGTTTCGCGGGTTTCCATTCCCACCAGCCACCACGTTTGCGACCACTAGTATCGACGAAGTTGCGTGACTGCAGGGGCCCCTCTGAGCGGATTCTGGCCAGCACTTCGGCCTTGATCTTGTCGTTACATTGTCGCGTGTCGCGAAAACCCTTCATCACTGGTAGCGAGTATCGGAAATTCTTGAAAGGAAGGAATGCAGCCGCGTGGCTCCAGTACTCAAAGATTTCTCGTTCCTGAACGAGTTTCTCAAGATGCGTGGGGTGGTAGTTACCCACCCGGTTATAAAGGACATGCTCGTGGGCACGATTAATGACAGAGATTGTGTCGATCTGAATGTATGACAGGCGCTGGATAGCTTTGATAGAGGCCTTTTTTCCACGACCAAACTCATTATCCCGTAGCAAACCTTGTTGCATGAGGAAGAGCTTTCGGGCGTCGCGCTGGGTGAGTTCCATGTGGTCAGTTTAGCCGACTGAAGGCGTTGAGTCGCGGCCATCAAAGGATTGAACATGCTAAGCTTGGCCTAGATGATTAATGAGTGATTGTATGAACCAGAGCATCTTGATTCTTCTTGGATCCCTGCTGATTTTTTCAAGCAGTGGGGCTAGCGCGGCCAGCCGGGAAGCGGTGTATGGCGAAGGTGCGATGGTGTCTTCCAGATCAACCCTAGCGTCAACCGTAGGGGTAAAGATCATGAAACAAGGCGGTAATGCCATTGATGGTGCAGTGGCGACGGCTTTTGCCTTAGCGGTGACCTATCCTTCGGCGGGAAACATCGGTGGTGGCGGATTCGCCGTCATCTATTTTGAGGACGGTAAGG
>JABIVN010000001.1 GCA_018667205.1 Gammaproteobacteria bacterium
CCCAAGCGTGACGGTGACATTTCTTTCTAGCCCCTCGTGGGATTGATGAAAGAAGGTCAGACTACGATTCAGTCGACGAACCCAGGCAGGGAGTTCTTCACTTTCCACATAATCGCTGATGTCCGGGGATACCCAGGAAAGTTGGATACCGCTCGTATAATCCTGATCAGTTTCCGAGAACAGATCGTTCTCTACATACAGATTGAGCGTCCAGTCTTCCCGCTGATCCCTATCGGCGCGAACGCCCAAGGAAAGGAACACAGACAAGCACAGCAACCATCTAACCGATCGCCTAGCGGTCTTCGAGAGACACTTCATTAGCGTTCGATAGGATTGGACCTGTCGTGAGTTCGTGCTAGCAATTTGCTGGGTGCAATGCACAACCAGCAATCGTGACTCTGTGCATAACCCTGCGTTGCCCGGGGTAATCGTTTTGCGCGAAATGCCACATGGCTCGGTTGTCCCAAAAAGCCACGGAACCATTTTGCCATTTAAAGCGCGTTATGTTTTCTTCGGCTATTGCTTGCGCATAGAGGTAGGCCAAAAGTGGCGCGGATTCTTCAACTGTCCAACCATCGAAACGAAGTGTAAATGCAGCATTCACATAAAGCGCTTTGCGACCACTCAACGGGTGCTTGATGACGACCGGATGTATGGGGTCTTCCAACTCAAGGGTCGCGCCAGCGTTTCCGATCCTGCCCTCTGCCGACCCGCCAGTATCGTAACCGCCCTGCGGACCAAAAACATGCTTTGCTGAATGAACCGCTGACAGTCCCTCAAGGGTTTCTTTCAATCCATCAGACAGACTGTCATAAGCTTTATACATACTGGTGAACCAGGTATCACCACCAGACGCCGGCAGTTCTTTTGCCACAAGAATTGAACCAAGTGCAGGTTCGTGATCATAGGAATGGTCTGTATGCCATCCGCCGCCAATATTGGCAGTTTGATCAGGCTCTTTGCTCACCATCGCGATTTGAGGGTAATCGGGGTGCGAGGAAAAGAATCGGTTGACGTTAATGTCCCCAAAACGCCCGGCAAGGTTAATGTGATCAGTTTCGGACATTTGCTGGTCTCTGAAAAAAACCAGACCGTACTGCGAAAATGTCTGTTGGATAGTCTCTAGTTCCCCTGAATCCAGTCCACCAGCAATATCGACACCAAGAATTTCAGCACCTACGCCAGGCAGAACATTGATTGAAATAGTCATCGTTTTTTGTCCTTGAGTCTCAGCTCGATTATGTCACAGATCTCACGGTATCAAACCAGGGCAGGACATCCGATGGCTTGGTCATGTACTGAATTGGCTAAAAAACTGACCAAGACGGGTGCCAGTCTAAAGATTCGGTCATCCTAATCAGATAACCAAAAACCGATTTAAACAGAATGAGATTTCGCTGCGTTCTGCTTTATCTCGACAATATTCTGTCCTGGCCTATAAGCCAGACAGGCAAAGGCCGTCACTAAATTTCACACCTGAGCGAACCCCACCACCCCGCAAACAGTCCATGTGACAATTTGTCAGTTTTAAGGTAAAAAAGGCCTCTTTAAGACCTGTGCACCTGCACGAGAACCCGGCTTTTCCAGAAAAACAGGAGTATTCAATGTCCGAAGCTCACAAAATGGACACCCCAGAGCAGTCAGCATTCCGTAACCATTGCAAGGAATGGCTTGCCAACAATCATCCCGGTCGCCCAACCGTAAAGCTACCTCTCGGCGCATTGGAACTTAGTGACCCGGAAGCCCTTGCCTGGCTCCAAAAATGGCAGAAGTCTGCTTATGATGCCGGACTTATTGGCTGTGACTATCCCAAGGAAGTAGGTGGCGGCGGAATGGATAATTGCCAGTCCATTGCTAATACAGAAATGCAACGAGTACAGACGCCTTACCTGCCCAACATTATTGGGATGGGCATGGCCGCACCGACGGTTCTATTTCATGCCCGCGACGAGGTAAAAGCGGAACTACTGCCAAAACTATTCTCCGGCGAAGAAATCTGGTGCCAGGGCTTCAGCGAACCCGGTGCGGGTTCTGACCTTGCCAACCAGCAAACGTTTGCGGAACGTGACGGCGACAACTGGGTAATCAACGGCCACAAGGTTTGGACGTCGTTAGCGCATTTCGCGGAGTGGATGATCCTGCTATGCCGAACTAGCAAAGACGATAAATACAACGGGCTTTCCTACTTTGTAGTGCCGATTAAAAAAGCGCTAGGTAATGGCGTGACGGTGCGACCGCTCATTAAACTCACCGGTGAAACAGGCTTTAACGAAGTAATCTTTGACAACTTGATTGTCGATGACAGGTACAGGCTCGACGACGTCGGCGCAGGATGGAAGGTTGCGATGACGACCCTGTCCCATGAACGAGGCGCCGGTCCTATGACAACGCCAGCCTCTGGAGGCATGGCGGTTGAAGAGGAAGAGGGCGCGCAAACCAACAGCGCAATGGCGTTGATACAACTCGCGAAACAACAATACCGTAATGGCAAGACCGCCGCGGACGACCCACTGATTCGTGATGACCTTATCAAGATGATGATTCGACAGGAAGCTTTCAGACAAAATCAGCGTCGAGCCAGTGTTCCGTCCCTAACCGATCACCCCATGCGAATTCCATTGCAGTTCAAACTGGTGGCTACGGAAATGGCTCAGGACTTGCAGCAGGTAGCCTACGAAGTAGAAGGTGCCGCATCAACGTTGTACGTCAACGACGACAATGCACCAGTCAAAGGCCAGTGGCCACTCGCCTACATGAATTCCTTTGGCGTTACGATCGCTGCCGGTGCTAACGAAGTTCAACGCAACATCCTAGGTGAACGCGTCCTGGGCATGCCCAAGTCGAAGTAGGAGAAAGAGATGACAGAACAACCTAAAAATTTTGGCTTCGGTGAAGACGAAACCATGCTCAAAGACTCTGCACAAAAGTTCTTCTCAGACAACTGCAGCCCGGACAAAATCCATGGCCAGGTGGCTCGCGACCCCAGCATTCACAGACCTATCGAAACCATTTGGGATAAGTCACTGTGGCAACAGGTGGTCGAACTTGGATGGACCGCTGTATGCATACCCGAAGCCGCTGGTGGTATTGGAATGCCGCTAGTTGCCGCAGTTGCCATCGCAGAAGAAGCCGGAAAAGCAGCGTTCCCATCACCGCTCATTAGCACTTATTGCGCTACCTTCACGTTAATGGCCTGCGACACCGATACCGCCAATAAAGCACTGGGCGATATCGCCACCGGCACTGCTACTACACTGGCAATCACTAATAGGGACGGCTCCTGGGAGTCCACCGACACTGACGTTTCTGTCGTCGATGGCAAGCTGACGGGAACGGCCTGGTTTGTACAGGATGCAAAGAAATCCGATCGATTTGTGGTCAGTGCCAAAGGCGAGAATGGGGTTGGGCTCTATTTAGTCGAAGCTACTGCCGCCAATATCGACATCATTGCTGATGGTATCATTGACCTGACACGTGACCAGGCACACATCACCTTTGACGCAGCACAGTGCACTGAGTTGGCAGCACAGGGCGCGGGTGACAAAGCACTAGATGCCGCTATGCCCTCGATCCTGACAATCGTTTCAGCTGATATGGTAGGCGCCGGCGAATGGTTGCTTCAAACCACGACTGAATACACCAAAACACGGGTTCAATTTGACCGGCCACTTGGATTCTTCCAGGCCGTTAAGCACCCACTCGTTAACGTGATGCTTGATATCGACAGGACCAAGTCATTGGTTTACAACTCAGCATGCTCCATTGACTCCGGCGAGTCCAACACGGAATTGAATGCTCGAATGGCTAAGTCACAAGCCAGTGACATGGCAGTATTTTCGTCAAGTCGCGCTATACAATTCCATGGTGGGATCGGTTTTACCTGGGAATGTTTCGTGCACATCTTCTTCAAGAGACAAATGCACAACCACGTACTTTATGGCGATGCGAAATACCAACGAGCAAAACTCGCCGATATGGTAATCGGTAAGGCGGCCTAAGCTCAGCCGCAAAAAAAAGACCGGCGATTGCCGGTCTTTTTTTGCCCAGTATTGTAGAGACGGCTTAGCGACCTTTGAATTCTGGTTGCTCTTTTTTAACGAATGCCACTGCAGCGCGCTTGTGATCTTCTGTCATAAAGGTTCGCATCATATGCGCAGCCTCCAGATCAAACACATCACTTAGCGTTGCGTTTTGGGCTGCATTCAGATTCTTCTTCATATAGCCAATCGCGACCGTTGGAAGACCTGCAAGGTATTTCGCATAGGCTCGTGACTCTTCTTCAAAGGTATCCGCGCCAGCGATTTTAGTCATCATACCCATGTCGTAGGCTTCCTGACCTGTCACCACATCCGCGCCAAAGTAGAGCTCACGTGCTTTTGCCGCGCCAACAAGTTGTGGCAAAAAGTACGATCCACCGTAGTCACCAGATGCACCAATCTTAGAAAACGCCGTGGTAATCTTCGCCGTATCCAGACAAAAACGCATGTCGCAAGCTAGTGCTAACGATAACCCTGCTCCTGCAGCAGGACCAGGAATAATCGCAAGCGTTGGTTTAGGCATGACATGCAGTAAACGTGACAGTTCCATACCCTGACGCAGACCCTGGACGCGAGCCTCCAGCGACGAGGTCTCACCGGAGGAATTTTCATTGCTGCCAGCGTCTGACGCAAAACCTTTTACGTCACCACCAGCGCAAAACGCACTACCAGCCCCCGTTAACACGACACATCTAACCGCAGGATCGACCGCCGCCCTGGGAATCGCCGCCTGCATCGCAGACATCATATCGCCGCTCATCGCATTACGCGCCTTGGGCCGATTCATGGTTAACGTTAGAATGCCGTCTTCAAACGACTCTTCAAGATCGCTCATAACTTTCCCTGCTTGCTTAACAAAGGAGAAACTTTACATTAAAGCGCGGTGCGCGCCTACTCCCTCATTTTCACCCAAGCCTTCGCTCTACACGAACTTTGCTCCCCAAAAGACCATACATTGAGTAACAATAACCCTTGGTGGAGCATGCATCGAATTATCCAGCGCTGAGGCTATCAATCATCAAACGGTTTACCCGTAAATGATTTGCTAGCTGTTAGTTTTCTATGTGGTACGGCACGTGAAGAGTTAACTGACAGCCCCATCTCGCGGCACCGGAAATCTAACCTCAAAGGTGGTTCCTTTCCCACCAATCAATCGAAAAGAACCCTCGAGTTGCTCTACCAGGATCGCGACGACCTCCAACCCCATAGATCCAGTTTCCGTATTGACCTTTATCGGCGAGTTGTGACCGCTGTCGGAAACAAAAACCACACACTCTTTTGCAAGCAGATATAACTTTACTTCTACAGTTCCTGAGCCATGCTGCTTACGTTCAAAACCATGAATCAGCGCGTTACTGAACAATTCATTGATAATAAGACCGCACGGGACTGCAAGATCGATAGCAAGATCAAACTCCCCCAACTCCCTCACCAAATTAATATCCAGTTCTTCAGGAACCAATTTTCGGTAGAGTCTCGACAAGAGCATATCGACGTATTCGCCCATTGCGACCCGTCTTACCTCTCTCGACTGACAAAGACGTTCGTGAACTAATGCAATGGAACTGATCCTTCGCTCATTTTCACCTAACATATTCAATATCACGGGGTCAGCATATTTATCGGATTGAATACTTAACAAACTCGTTAGCATCTCAAGGTTGTCATATACGCGACCATGGATTTCACGGAGGAGTAGATCTTTCTTCGCCAGCGCGGCACTGAAGTTAGTTCTTTGATCAGCATTTTTTTCCAAACTACTTTCTAGCCGATAGCCCAGATTATTCAATTCTTCTGTGACCAGTTTGTGGCTATTCCTAAGCGCTGCGTGTTCTCGGCTTCGCTCTGTGACATCCCTCACGATACTGACGTAGGCTACATATTCCCCTGAAGTTTCCAACGTCGGAGAGACACTAATTTCGAGCATTTTCTCGGTTCCGTCTGACATCAGGTAGGGAACCTCCTTCCGAAAGTGATTACCGTTATCAACGCACTCTTTCGCCTCATGTCGCTGCCCAGCTTCCTGGAACAACATTTCAAAAAGCGGATAGCCACCCACCTCGGATGGGCGCTTACCAAGAACACTGGCTACCGCATTATTAGAGAACGTCACATTCCCCTGTTGATTAGCATTTAATACACATTCAGCCGTGTCATTCAGGGATTCAACATAGCCTCTCAGTCGTCTATTAAAACGATCCTCTGCCTGCAGGTCGTTTTTTTTCGAACGGGATGTCATCAGCTGATAGAGCGAAAACATCGCTAAAGCAACATATGCACAATACGCCCACCACGTGGCCCACAATGGCGTATTGATTGATATGGGAATGCCAAACCCACCCTCATGCCACACTCCATCACTTTTAGCCCTGCGAATTCGAAACAGATCAGCGCCAGTCTTCACAGAGAAAATGTCATGCGAGGTTCCCGCCAGAACTTCTCCTGGTAAAGACTGAGACATGACATAGACATCTAGCTCACTACCCTCAAGCAGTTCTAAATAGCGGAAACGGTGGGCCCCAGGGTCATATACCGAGAGCCCACGACCG
>JABIVN010000269.1 GCA_018667205.1 Gammaproteobacteria bacterium
ACCAAAAACTAAAAGACAGGCATGTTCTGGTTCGCTACTTCAACGCGCAACGGTTGGATAACAAGCTTAGGGTCAGTATTGGCACCGGCGAGGAAAATGATCAACTACTATCGACGCTTGTCGATATTCTCAAGCAGAGCTGAGGCGACTTATGGTTGTTACAGATATCAATGAAGCCAGCCGCACTGGTACCATTATCCTTCGGCCTAATCATTCATGGAGTTGGCGAGCCAATGTGCTCTGCCTGTCTGTCCTCATGGGTGTGTCGATGGTCATCGCCTTCGGTTTCCTGTTCGCCGGTGCATGGGTAATCCTGCCCTTTTCAATTCTGGAAATGACGGCTGTCGCTCTTTGCATTCATTACTGCGTCAAGCAATGTAAAAGGCAAGAAGTCATTACTATTTCAGACTACGAAGTCAAAATCGAACAGGGAATTGAAGGACCGTCTAACGTAAGGACTTTCATCAGAGTGTGGGCGACATGGCATGTCCAGAAACCACGACACCCTTGGGATCCAGCATCCCTGGTTATCCGGTCCCATGGCCAGGAAATGGAGATCGGCAGCTTTTTAAATCGGCGGGACAAGACGGACCTGGTGAGCCAATTGAAGAAAGTCACCCCCGCCTGATCAATCTCATCAGCCCCTCCTGGGCAACTGAGGCAATCAACCGACCATCTTCGGTAAACATATTGCCACGATTGAAACCTCTAGCGCCCCCTGATGAGGGACTATCCATCGCAATCAAGACCCACTCGTCAAACCGAAAGTCCCGGTGAAACCACATAGCGTGGTCTAGGCTTGCCGTCATCAAGCCCGTCATGAATGACATGCCATGGGGCAAGGTCGCCGTACTTAACAACCCCATGTCAGAGGCATAAGCCAGCAAGCATTGGTGCTGCGCGGTGTCGTCCCCGAGTTTTTTCTTGGACCTGAACCAAATATGTTGCACTGGGTCGCTTTTTACCGGGTTGAGGTAGTCGATGTCCTCGACGCGCTTCATCTCTACCGGGCGATCCCTTTTCATCATCGTGATCATTTCGGGCGTCATATCTTTTTTGCGTTTCTCGAACATTTCTTCTTCTGTTGGAAGGTCATCCGGGCCAGGGACATCAGGCATCTCTATCTGATGAGAAAGACCGTCTTCAAAAATCTGAAAGGAAGCTGACATACTAAAAATAGCCTCTCCTTTCTGAATGGCAATAACCCGCCTGGTCGTAAAACTTTTACCATCCCGAATTCTATCAACCTCGTAGATGATCGGGATCGAAGGATCTCCCGGCCTGAGAAAATATCCGTGGAGCGAGTGACAGGGACGGTCTTCAACAGTTCGCAGCGCAGCGATAAGCGCCTGCCCTATCACCTGGCCACCAAACACCCTGGGTGGTCCGAGCGCCTCTGAGATACCTCTAAACAAATTTGTCTCGATTTGTTCGAGATCAAGATGTGCCAGTACAGAATCGATTAGCATTATATTGTAACTGTCAGAAAATAAAGGCGTGGAGATTACAGAGTTAACGTGCCAAGTGAAAGCCAGAAAATCCCCTAACGGCTTCGCTAAAGTCAGGTTTTATCGCTGTCAGGTTCTATCGCCGCCAAATCCTTCTGCGACTTTGTCGTGCTTCCCTTACGCGATAACCCTCACGGGTAAACAAAACCTCGACCGCACCACTTGATGCGGTATTCAACACCAGGGCAGATCTTTTGCGGTAACGTTCCAAAACGACTGGATCAGGATGATTGAAGCGGTTCTGAAACCCACTGGAAACCACCGCAAGCTTTGGCTTTAACCTGTTCAACAAAGCTGGCGTTGACGAAGAGCTGCTTCCATGGTGAGGAACCGACATCACATCAACGGTAACTGAACCTTCATTAAGCAACGCGTACTCTGCCTTTGCTTCAATATCGCCTGTTAGAAGAACATGGAACCCGTGCGTTCTGATCGATAGCAGACATGAGCGATCATTTTCTGAGGTTAGCGTTCCCGGGTGACTGGCAAGTGCCGAGAATGTCCTGAATTTCACGTTATCTGATACCCATTCCCTGCCACATTCGTCGTAGAGAATAATACGCCCTACAGGCACTTTTTCCAGAATGTCTGGCAAACCGCCCGCATGATCATTGTCTTTATGACTAATGATCAGGTGATCGACGACCGATCCACCAGAGTGTTGTAAAGAGGGGATTACCATCTGTCTTGCCGCACTGAAGGTAGCGCCAAAGGTTGGGCCTGTGTCGTACAGTTGAAACCGATGCGCCGTTTCCAACAATACGCTAAGCCCCTGCCCGACATCCAAAAATGTTAGGCGAAGGTCTCCCTCTTTGAGCTCCTTGACCGGTGTCAAAATGATTAGGAAGAGCAAAAGGCCCGGCCATCGCGGAATTAGGCCACGAGGTGTTAGCACAATAGCGATGCCTGTCAGGGAAATAAGACAACTGATGAGCCCGAATTGCCGTACCCCAACGACCAGGTCTAAAGCGGCCGCTGTCTCCAGGAAGCGCCATAGCAGCGTGACTAAAAGACTGCAAAGCCCCAGCAGGCTGGATCCCAGCGGCGGTAAAACCGCCAACATGACTAATGAAACCAGCAATAAAGGTACAAGCAACATGCCAACAGCAGGAATCGCAACCAGGTTCACGAACATTGAGCCCAAGGGCAGCTGAAAAGACGTAAACCCAAGCACTGGCAATAAACACAGAAAGACAACCCACTGAGCATGAAGAGAAGACGATACCCACCTTGCAAGGCCCTTTTTGTCATCTACTCGGCCTGAAAGCGCCAGCAGCAATGCGCAGACGGCCCCGAAGCTAAACCAAAAACCATTTCCCAATGTCGCCAACGGATCTAGCATCACCACAAAAAGACACGCGACAGCGAGTTGAAAAGGAAGCACGACGAAACGTGAAAAGTACACGCACAACAGAAACACCAACGTCATCACAAACGCACGCTGCACCGGCAGACCCCACCCAGCCAATAGCGCGTAGCCGGCGGTGAACAGCATGGTTAGGAAAATTACCCGAAATATGCCTAGTCCCAGGAATCGAAACACAAAAAAACAGATCGAGGCGATTAGGCCAACATGAAGCCCGGAAACGATTAAAAGGTGCGTCGTGCCTGTTCGATTCAGTATGTCCCAATGTGTTCGCTCTAACTGGCTTGTGTCACCAAGAGATAGCGCGAGGAAGGTCCCGAGACTGCTTTCCGGCACTACTGAACGCAGCTTTTCCCTTATTTGGTAACGAACTCGGTCGACCAAACGAATATTATCATCAATTAGTTCGGCCCCCGGTGATAGCAACACATATCCGTTTCCATGGCTTCGCTTTAGGAACAACCACCGCTCGTAGTCAAAGATGCCAAAATTGAGCGAACCAGATGGCGCTTTAACGCGAACGGTTAACCGCCACGACTGGCCAGGTACAGGTACAGGCCCAGCCTCTGGCGCACGCCAGCTAAGCCGAAGTCGCCGTCCAGCAAGGTCCCCCTCCATCACCCTAAACTGAAATCTGTGAACTTTGTCATTAACAGATGGCAGGCCCGTCACCATCCCAACCACGACCATTTCAGCTTGCGTGCCCGCAGGAATTCGAAGATTCATTTCCCGTGTAGCGGTTAAGCCAGTTAGCCAAAGACCCAGCGTAAACCCGCTCAAGACGCGTAATCTAGGCGAGCTGACACCAAATATCGTCGCTGGAACCAGCATGGAAAGCATACCCAGATTAGGTAACTGTGGCAGGTGCAGAATAACCACCCCACCCAGCGTAATTGACAGCGCTAACCCAACCATAGAAACCAAGGTTAACTGCTCGCATCGCCCGCCGGAGTGGTATCGATCCGCAAATCAGGTAGTCATTCACATGAACCGGTGTGATCGTTCGCCTTCATGGCTGGCCTAAGACCATGCATAATAGCCCCTCGCTATAGACCCATCGTTACATTGGCTAAGTTATGAACTTAAAGAAGTATTTACCGACAAGTGAACAGATCGCGCAAATTCGCGTTCTGAGTTCTTTGCGGCACCTGCTTCTTGAGCCTAACCTGTGGCACATGAACAGGTACTCACTCTCCTTCGGTTTTCTTATCGGGGGTTTCTGTTGTTTTTTACCGATATTTTTTCAGACCGTACCCTGTGTACTTCTCTGTGTCTGGATACGGTGTAATGTTCCCTTGGCCGTATTGGTCGTGTGGATCAGCAACCCGATCACGACCGGCCCAATGATGTATTTCGCTTATCGAGTGGGACTACGGATCCTTGGTACTGAGCAGGAAATCGCTTTGCTCAACCCTAGTTTAGGATGGTTTATCGACCAGCTCAGCATCATCTGGCAGCCGCTCCTCGTTGGATCACTGGCGTGTGGGTTTGCCTTTGGCATGGCGGGTTTCATCGTCATTCGACTTTACTATCGCTGGCGGATCGCCAAGTACAAACTAAGAAAAGTTAACGCTAGAAGACGGTCTAAACCAACCCCCCCTAACCTTAAAAACGAACCTTAAAAACTATTCATATTGAAGAACTTGTGCCGGTTGTAGTTTCGTCGCGCGGTAGGATGGATATAGCGTTGCAACAAAACTGATGGTAAAAGTGACGATCGCAATCACGACGATGTCCGACAGCCTGACATCGCTTGGTATCTCACTAAAATATGTTCCCTCGACAATGCTGAAGCCAACAACTGAATCGACAAATGACATGATCAATGGAATATTGACCGCCAACGGCACGCCCAGCAATAAGCCAGTGCACACTCCGGCCCCACCAATACCCACCCCCTGAACAAGGAATATCCTGAAAACACCCCACTCAGACAAGCCCATTGTTCGTAGCACCGCAATATCACGCTTCTTGGTGGCCACCATCATTGTAACGCCAGAAACAATACTGAATGAAGCAATCGCGACAACAAAGGACAACAATACGAACATCATGATTTTCTCCATACGAACGGTCCGAAAGAAATCACCGAACTTGTCGGTCCAGCTGCCCACCCGATATCCTGAGCTCTGAAGCTGCTGCGCTACTAGTGGCGCCGTGAAAATATCATCCAGCGTTATACGCATCACGCGATTTTCACCGGCGATCTTTTGCAGATCAGGTAAGTGCATTACACCCAGACGATGGTCGAGCTCTGAACCCATGGCGAACGTTCCAGCCAGTCGTGCACGATACAGACGGGGTTTTACCGTGCCACCGCTCGCACTGACAACCGGTACCACCAGACTAATACTCTCACCAATGCCAAGTCCATACCGCCGCACGATAGACTGTCCTAACATCAACTCAAGGTCGGGCCCTTGAAGGTCTTTTAGCTCACCGCTGACCATCGACTGACCTAAAATCGACGCGTCTTTTTCTGTCTCTGGATTGATTCCGTAGACGGTGACCAAATGGCTCCCGGAACCTGCCAGTATCAGCATCTGAGATTCCTGAAAAGGCGTGATTGCCTTCACAGAAAAACCATTCAGTTCGGCCGCCAACGCTTCAAGTTCGACCCCCGATACGGTTACGTGGGGTACAGCGCCCAAAATGCGCTGTTTGAGCTCGCGATCAAAACCATTCATCACAGAAACAACAACGACCAGCGCCATTACGCCAAGCACCAACCCGACAAAAGACACCATCGTCACCAGCGAAATAAACCCATTCGTCGAGCGGGCCCGATAATATCGAAGGCCTATCATGGTTGTCACACTCACCCGGGTGACTCCGTCAGGCAGCCGCCATGAAGCTCACTAACTCGTTGCATGCGCGCAGCAAATTGCAAGTTATGGGTCACCACGACAAAAGCCACATTTAACTGAGAAGATAACGACATCATCAGATCGTGGATCTGGTCAGCGCTTTTTTCATCCAGGTTTCCGGTCGGTTCATCAGCCAGCACGATACCCGGCGACCCTACCAACGCGCGGGCGATGGCAACCCTCTGCCTCTCGCCACCGGACAAGGCTGACGGGTAATGCGAGACTCTGTGGGTCAAGCCAACTTCTGCCAACATCGCTGTTGCGGCATTTTCCGCCTTAGGTCGAGCGACGCCACCTATCATAAGCGGCAGCGCAACATTTTCCTGAGCAGTAAACTCAGGCAACAGGTGATGAAACTGATAAACGAAACCCAAATGCTTGTTTCGTAGCCTCCCCAATTTGGTTTGCGTCAGACCCGCGAGATCGCTCCCCATAATAGATACCGAGCCATGATCTGGTTGGTCAAGGCCGGCAAGCATGTGGAGAAATGTACTCTTGCCGCTACCCGATACGCCCACCACCGCCAGTGTATCCCCTTCGTGCACCGTCAGATTGAGGCCTTGCAGCACTTTGACTTCCTGGTCTCCCTGCCAATAGCTCTTGGAGAGATTATCAGCGACCAATACCTTCGACTTCATAAGTCAGACTTCATACTGCAGTGCCTCGACAGGGTTTGCGACAGCAGCCCGGCTCGCCGGATAGATGGTCGCGAGAAATGAAATAACAAGACTGACCGCAGAGATGATCGCTAAATCCTCGATCAGGATTTCGGTTGGCAGGTATCGGATGAAATACTCCTGCATCAACGTTAACTGAAACCACTGCGTCAACACC
>JABIVN010000270.1 GCA_018667205.1 Gammaproteobacteria bacterium
AAAATGCTTGCAATGTTGGGTGCCTGGCTAGGTATTCAGACCGTCCCGTTGGTCATTATTTTATCGTCCTTCGCTGGTGCCGCTATTGGCGGAGCAATGATTATGTTCGGTCGAGACAAAGCCAAACCGATCAAGTTTGGACCTTTTCTGGCGGTTGCCGGATTCATCGCTTTGCTCTGGGGCGACGAACTCATCGACATGTATCTTATATTTAGTTTCGGCGCCTGATGTCAAAATTTATAGTAGGTTTACGGGGCGGAGTCGGCACGGGAAAATCGACAGTCTCGGCATTATTTGCCGACGCAGGCATAGTGGTCGCCGACGCAGACTTATCTGCCAGAGCAGTCGTTGAACCTGGTAAACCCGCGTACGCGGCAATCGTCGAGCGATTTGGTGAGTCGGTGCTCCAGAAAGACAGAACACTTGATCGCCCGGCGCTACGCGAACTCGTTTTTTCAGATAACGAACATCGATTGTTTGTCGAAAAACAAACGCATGGCGCGATCATCGCAGACCTTCTAAACATCACATCCAGCGCTGATTCTGCTTACGCAATACTTGTTCTTTCAACTGGCATAGGGAAAAACCCTATGATGAATCGGCTGCTCGTGGTGGATGCTCCCATTGAAAAACAGATCAGTCGAGTCATGCAAAGGGACAGCAATACGCTAGAACAGGTAGAAGCGATCTTGCGTGCGCAACCTGACCGCAAGACAAGAATGACTGATGCGGACGATGTGATCATCAATGAGGACGGACGGCAACACTTGACGCTGGAAGTACAAAAGCTTCACCAACTATATTTGTTTTTATCAACAGGCGAGAACTAAGCATGGCTAACCTCATCGTAAAATGTCCCACCTGCGACAAAGCGGTTGCCTGGTTAGCTTCCAGTAAATTCCGGCCATTCTGTTCGGACAGATGTCGGCTGATTGATCTGGGAGAATGGGCAGAGGGTAACCGGTATATTCCATCCGATGCTGAACATGATGACGTGACCGAATCAGACCTCCTCGGACAGGACCCGACATAAAGGCGGTTTAGATTACGTACTTATGCCCGATACTTATGCCCGAAACTTATGCTAGGTGCTTATGCCCGATGCTTATGTCCGATATTCTGCATTAATCGTCACATACTCATGTGACAAATCACTGGTCCAGACTGTTTCTGATTCATTCCCTATATTCAGGTCAACGCGTATGGTGATCTCTTCAAGCGCCATAACCTTTGCACCCATCTCTTCGCGATAATCCTTATCCTTCCCGCCTGACTTCATCAGGCAGACGTCGCCAAGGTATACGTCAATTTTTGACGGGTCGATAGTCGCGTCAGCCTTGCCAATCGCCATCACTATCCTGCCCCAGTTGGCATCGCTGGCAAACAGTGCGGTTTTCATGAGCGGTGAATTGGCAATCGCATACGCGATGCTCAGACAGTCTTCCCTGGTCATACCGCCCGACACATGAACCGTCACAAATTTAGTCGCCCCTTCACCGTCACGAATAATGCCATGGGCAAGTTCCTGCATCACTGAAAAAAGCGCCTCTTGAAAACGTTCTCTTGCTGCTCCTGTGTCACAATCGACGCCGGAAACTCCGGTAGCCGTTAACATGCAAGCGTCGTTCGTCGATGTATCGCTATCCACAGTAATGCGGTTGAAAGACTGATCCGAACCTGTTTTTAACAATTCCTGCAAAACAGATCCGGAAATCGTCGCATCAGTCGTTATATAGGCCAGCATTGTCGCCATATTGGGCTGAATCATTCCAGAGCCCTTGGCAATACCAGTAAGAACCACGGCCTTGCCTTCTATCTCTAAACGTCTAGTGGCAATTTTAGGCCGGGTATCGGTGGTCATAATGCCTTGCGCAGCGATCAACCAGTTCGTTTCATCAAGCGTCCGAATCAACGCTGGTAATGCGTCGGTAATTTTTTCAACCTGAAGCTTTTCACCGATAACACCGGTAGAAAATGGAATGACCTCATTAGGCCTAACACCCGTTTGCTGTGACAAAGCATTGCAGCAGCTCACGGCATCGGACTTACCTGCATCTCCGGTGGCTGCATTCGCGTTGCCGCTATTAATCAGGAAATACCGACTATGGCCCTGATCAAGATGCTCCCGACCAACCAGCACGGGCGCTGCCGCAAAATGGCTTTGCGTGAAGATGCCGGCAGTAACGCTACCAGGCACGAATTCAAACAGAACAAGGTCAAGCTGATCTATACCTTTAAGGCCACACGGAATTCCTCCCAGGCGAACGCCGGGAACAATTTGGAAATCCGTTGAATAAGCACCGACTGCCATTACCCAAGCTTTCCGTGGCAGGATTTATATTTTTTACCCGAACCGCAGGGACAAGGTTCGTTTCTGCCTACTTTTTTGTCCTGCCTCACAAAGGGTTCTTTTAGCTCATCTACGGGTACCTTCGGTGCGGCGCCGTCCATGCCTGGGCTACCGTCTTTCTGGTAACTTCTTTGCACCTTTGACTCTTCTTCGCGCCGTCTTAGCTCAAGCGCCTCCGCATCCTCTTCTGTCTGAAACTGAACCCTGGAAAGGAAGCGAATCACGTCAAACCTAATACTTCGGAGGAGATTATCAAAAAGATCGAACGCTTCTCGTTTGTACTCATCTTTAGGCTTTTTCTGCGCATAAGCTCGCAGATGGATTCCCTGGCGCAGATAATCCATCGCCGCTAGATGCTCTTTCCAAAGACCATCCAGAATATCAAGCATGATTCGTTTCTCAAATATCCGGAGTTGCGAACCTACCAGCGCTTCCTTCTTGACGTATTCCGCACGAATTTCTTCAACGATTCTTTGTCGCAGAGTATCCTCAAAAAGCGAAGAATCTTCATCCAGCCAGTTTTGAACCGGCAGTTTCACATTAAATTCGGTGTGGCAGGCAGACTCCAACCCAGGCACGTCCCATTGTTCCTCCAGGCTCTGGCGCGGGATATATCCATCAATCACTTCATCAATGACATCATCCCAGAGAGCATCGACAATATGAGAGATTTCTTCTGACTCGATCAACTCGTTTCGT
>JABIVN010000271.1 GCA_018667205.1 Gammaproteobacteria bacterium
CCAGACCTTCGGGCAGGTCATGTCCCATACCTTGTATGACTTCTAAACGCGCGCCGGGAATTGTATCAGCCGTGTCTTTTCCCGCGGCCAGGGGAATTAGTGGGTCCTCTGCGCCATGAATCACCATCGTCGGTACTTTGATGGACTCCAGCAACGCTATTCTGTTGCCGCCGGCAACAATTGCGGCCATTTGGCGTACAACCCCATCCGGTGTGTAATCTCTTTGGTGACGCTTCCTGGCAATCTGAACTCTTTCCGTTGCCGTTAAGGGATATCCGGGCGAGCCGAAAACTCTTAGCCCTTCTGCAGTTGCAGCGATAACACCTTCATCACCGGCTTCCGAGTCGTTTTCCGCCACCAGCGCCAAGGCAGCTTCTGCCGTGGCTGCAGGTAGCCCCTGTCGGGAAGAGCTAGACATCACAGAGAATAAACTGCTCACGCGGCCACCATGGCTCGCGGCAAGTACCTGACCAATCATTCCACCCATCGAAATCCCGAATAGATGTGCACGATCAATACCAAGACCATCCATTAGCCCAATAATGTCATCCGCCATATCGTGAATCGTGTAGGGCGCTGTTTCGGTCTTTTTAGCGACATTTCCGATGTTAGGTAAACCCAAGAATTTTTGGCTCAAACCAACATCTCTGTTATCGAACACGATGACCCGAAAACCTGCAGACACTAATCCAGTCAGCAACGACGCTGGCCAGTCGATGAGCTGAGTACCCAGACCACGAACCATCACGATAGCTGGGTCGTCGGCACGACCGCTTTCTTCGAACTCAAGTTGGATGCCATTGGCGATCAGGCTCGTCATGCAGGTTCGCCCCCCATCAGACCCAGCAATTCATCGGTCTTTTCACGCATAAGCGCTTCGTTGCCCCTCGATTCAACATTAAGACGGACAACGGGCTCTGTATTAGACGAACGAATATTGAATCGCCACGTACTAAATTCAAAACTGAAACCGTCGGTTTTGTCGACCGACAACGCGTCTACACCATAGGTTTTTTCTACCAGCTTCATTAGCACCGCGACATCTTCAATTTTGCGATTGATTTCCCCCGAAACCGGATACATCAACATACGTTCATCGACCAACTCACTAAGTTTTTTCTGTTTTCTTGACATCAGTTCTATCACGAGCAACCACGGAATCATGCCACTGTCACAATAAGCAAAATCCCGAAAATAGTGATGCGCACTCATTTCGCCACCATAGATTGCATCTTCTTCCCGCATTTTTTCCTTGATGAAAGCGTGCCCAGCTTTACTCATTATGGCCCTGCCACCAGCCGCGCTGACCACGTCGGTCGTGTTCCAGGTCAACCGGGGATCATGGACTATTCCTTCACCGGGTGATCGTTCCAGGAACGCCTGAGCCAACAGGCCGACAATGTAATAGCCTTCAATAAATCGGCCGTTTTCGTCAAACAGAAAGCAGCGGTCGAAATCTCCATCCCAAGCGACACCTATGTCCGCTTTATTTTCCTTGATAGCGTCAACCGTAGGCGCGCGATTTTGCGGTAAAAGAGGGTTTGGAACCCCGTTCGGGAAGTTGCCATCGGGATCAAATTGAATGGGCAATAGTGCCACAGGTAATCTAGCGCAGAGCTCATTCATCACCAAACCGGCGCCCCCATTTCCTGGGTTAGCCACAACCTTCAGGGGCGAAAGACTCTCAGCATCAACATAGGAAAGCAGCCTTTCAATATAGTCCGCTCGGTGGTCAAGCGTCTTAAGATCACCGAGGGAGGCTGGGGCTCCAAACCGGTTAGCCGCGACAAGATCACGAATGTCCGTTAAACCTGAATCACCACTCACGGGTCTAGCGCCCGCGTGCACCATTTTCATGCCGTTGTAATCCTTAGGGTTATGGCTGGCGGTAACGACAATACCACCATCAAAACCATAGTGATCGGTAGCGAAGTAGATCTCCTCTGTTCCGCAAGTACCGATAAAAGACACGTCAACGCCACTCTCTCTTAGGCCCTGGATTAACGCCGCAGTGATTGAGGGACTAGACAAACGAATATCGTGTCCCACGACGACCTGCTTTGGCTTGATTCTTTGGGCGTAAGCGCGCCCGATTGCTACCGCAATATCTTCGTTTAATTCGTCGGGTACTCGTCCACGCACGTCGTAGGCTTTAAAACCGGCTACATTAAGCAATACAAAAATCCTTCTATAATATTTTAGTCTTTAGTGATTTCTACAAACGGAATGATTTCAGGTTTTGACCTAACTCAACATCGATTTTTAAGGTCACTAACTGCTTTGATCTAAGTGCATCTGGACTACTGGCATTAACCTTCCTTAACATCGCACTGTCTGGCTGCGCGGACAGAATTCGATCAAGGGAACCATGTTCAGACAGCAGGATTACGGCCGACTTGGGGCCAACCCCCTGCACACCCTTAATGTTATTGCTGTTGGCCCCTACCAGGGCCAAGTAATCAATATATTGCTGTTGGTCTATGCCATATTTTTCTTTTATGTACGCTTGATCACACCGCTTGTTGGCGAAATGATCATAAACAATCACTTTATCGTTCACTAGTTGCAGATAACTTTTATCTGTTGAGAGAATAACCACCTCGCCGTTGTTGGCCGCAACGACACTCGCCAACGTCGCCACAACATCGTCTGCTTCATAACTGTCGATACCAAAACTCTGGACCCCAATGTCCGTAAAAGCAGCAGCAAATTCCGGAAGCTTGCTCAGTAGCATCGGCGGAGTTTCTGATCGATTCGCTTTGTATTCAGGGTAAAGGAGGTGCCGCCATGTCTTGTCGTGGTGCTCCATCACCACCGCAGCGTGAGTCGGTTGGTGCGCCTTGAGTGCACGGGCCAGTGAACTTTTGGTAGCCTCTATAACCTGAAACATGTCCTGCGCAGAAACATCTCTGGGTTCACTTTGGTGCTTGTCCTTGCGTATTCTCGCCTCATAGATTCGGCGGATCAGGTTAAAACCATCAATAACAAGGAAACGAATCGACATTAGAAACCGACCGCCACGCCTTCTGCACGCGGGTCTTTGACGCCGTGGAGCGTTCCATCTTTCATTAATACCGAGTTGGCATCTCCAATTCCACGCCCATAGGGCCAGGGGAAAAATCCTATGTGCCCCATTTTTTCGAGCGCCCGGCGTGTATCGGGAGAGAACGCATAGGCTTCATGAATAATTCGATTAGGTTTCCACTGATGGTGAAAGCGTGGAAAGCTGACCGCATCCTCCAGAGACATTTCATGATCAACAACATTCAAGATAACCTGCAGCGTCGTCGTAATAATAGTAGAACCACCGGGCGACCCCGTCACCAGCACCGGTACGCCGTCTTTAGACACAATGGTGGGTGACATGGAGCTCAGCATACGTTTTCGCGGTGCGATGGCATTCGCTTCCCGGCCAATCAGATCAAACTGGTTTGTCGTGTTAGGTTTAACAGAGAAATCGTTCATCTCGTTGTTAAGCAGAATCCCCGTTCCGGGAACCACTATCTTGTTTCCATAAGGACTATTCAGGGTCGTCGTAAAGGCAACCGCGGTACCTGACTTATCAATTACCGAGAAGTGAGTGGTTTCCAAGCTTTCCTGCCCGGGGCCAATACCGGCAAAGATAGCATCACTGGTTGAAGCCTTGTTTTTGTCAAAATCGCCAAACCGACTTGCGGCGTACTTTTTGTCCACCAACATGCTCAGCGGCACGTCATAAAAATCAGAATCTCCAAGGTGCTCTGCACGATCGGCGTAAGCACGCCGTTCAGCCTCAATCATCAAGTGTATCGTCTCTGAGCTGCCCCATCCCATGGACCTGAGATCGAAAGGCTCAAGCATATTGAGCATTTGCAGCACCAACACGGCTGAAGAAGGCGGTCCCATTGTCCAGACGTCATAACCTCTGTAATTAGTGTGAACAGGCTCCCGATAGACTGCACGGTAATTTGCAAGATCTTCATGGGAAATAATCCCCCCACCTTTTTGCATCTCCTGTACGATTAGGTCGGCCGTTTCCCCGGCATAAAATCCATCCCTTCCCTTCTCTGAGATAAGTCTCAATGTTTTTGCCAGATCAGGTTGTTTCCAGGTATCTCCGGCCTGCAGAGCGCGGCCGTCCATCGTGAACTTTTTCGCAGCCGCCGGGTTTTTTAGCAATGCTTGGCCGGCAGTGTTGATGTGTTTCGCAAGGTAGCGATCAAGTAAAAAGCCCTCTCCGGCCAGCTTAATGGCAGGCGCCATGACTTCCTGTCTGGTCTTCGTGCCATATTTCTGAAGAAGGCCCAGCAACCCCTCAACACTTCCGGGAACGCCAGCAGCCAGCAGCGTACTTCTAGAGAGCCCCTTAATTTCATCGCCATTGTCGTCCAAATACATATCACGATGCGCCGCACCAGGCGCCATTTCCCGGTGATCCTGGGTGATGACCTTACCG
>JABIVN010000272.1 GCA_018667205.1 Gammaproteobacteria bacterium
CAGGCAAGATCCCATGTTTAACGCCCTGGCCTACCCACCATCGATGATAGAAGCCATGCGACGACAACTTGGCTCGGATCAACGAGCCATGCTGGACCAGGGGGTATCGCTGCCCACACACGCGAACCTATTTCCCAATCTTAGCTTCTTAAATGCGCCCGGTGGCTATACGGCCATGGCGCCACCGGCACCCTATATGACATTTAGGGTCTGGCGGCCATTGGCCGCCGGAAAAACAGAAATCTGGTCATGGTGTATGGTAGAAAAAGATGCTTCTGAGGACTTCAAGCAAGCGAGTTACAAGGCCTACCTGATCAGTTTCGGAGCATCCGGTACGCTGGAGCAAGACGACGCTGAAAACTGGATGACGATAACCCAGGCTGCAAAGGGCACACTAGCCGCCACTCTGCCCTTAAACTACAGCATGGGGCAGGAGATATTGGAGCCGATTGCCGATTGGCCCGGGCCGGGTAGCGCCTACCCGTTGGATTTTACCGAGTTCGCGCAACGCGCCTTCTGGAGAAAATGGTTGGCTATGCTGGAGGCTGAGTCATGAGTATCAGCGAACCACTGTTTCGCAGCCTGGAAGCGTTTATCTACCGCGAAGCAGAATTGCTGGACAATCATCAGTTTGAGCAATGGTTGAATTTGTGGGATGAACACGCCTCCTACCGTATGCCTGTTCGCGTTACGCATACAAAACGGCAGGCCGGCCAGGAATTCCAGCATAATTTTGGTCATTTCGACGATACCAAAGAGATGTTAGCCATGCGCATCAAGCGGCTGGGCACTTCGGCGGCGTGGGCCGAAGACCCGCCCTCTCGAACCCGCCACTTCGTCACAAATTTACGGATTACTGGGGCAGAGACTGGCCCGTATCTGTTAAAAACCAACTTAATGCTGTATCGAAACCGAGGCGACAGCGCAAGCCACGACATCTTGTCGGCGGAGCGGCATGATACCGTGCATCAGGTGGATGGGAAATGGCTTATTTTGGAGCGCGTTGTCTACATCGACCAAGCAAGCCTGGGAACACTCAATCTTTCCATATTTTTGTAATTTTGGTCTGGTTGGGTGCTTTTTCCACGCTCTTGCCTGTTTCATTGCCGACATCCGTCAGCTTCCCGCAGAGTTAGGTGTTGGCTGCGACATTGTTTTCAAGATGATAAAAAAACAGAATCAGGGCCGCAGCTATACTTAGGAAAAACAGTTGCCCGATTGCAAAGCTAAATCGTGAGGAATGGAGAAGCGGAATAGCGATGCTGGTGACTGTTGCACTGACGGCAATTTGAACGAAACCCTGCATTGAAGTGGCGCCGCCTCGTCGCTGTGGAAAATAATCAAGGGCCACGATGGTGATCGCCGGCATGATCATGGCATAACCAAAAGCATAAATTACCAAGGGCGCAATAACAGAAAAGAGGGTAGCTGTGTTAAATAGCGAACTAAGAAGGTTTAAAGCGCTCGCGATGATCATTATGCAAAAACCGATGCCTATAGTGCGGGCAGCTTGCCAGCCGTGTGCTTTGCGGCCAGAGTAATATGATCCCAGCATCATGCCGGCAACCATGGGTATGAACTGCAGGCCGAAGTCATTTGTAGAAAGCCCTAAAAAATTGTAGATAACCGTGGGGGCACCCGCGATATATAAAAACATGCCCGCAAATGCAAAGGAAACGCTGAAAACCAGGCAGACGAACCGACTGTGGCTGATGATTTGTAAATAAGCGATGCTTACTTTATACGGATGAAGCGATTGGCGCTTGTTCCTAGGCAAGGTTTCCTTTATGGCTAATCCCAAAAACACAAGGAGGAGCCCGAAGCCACCGAGAAACCAGAATATGCTGCGCCAACCGAATAGCTGCTGCAGCCAGCCGCCCAATACCGGGGCAATCGCCGGGCCCAGAGCGAATAGTAACGTCACATGAGTCATCGCTTTGTGGGCGGAACGGGTGTCATAACTATCGCGAATCATTGCTCGCGCGATAATAAAGCCGCCGCTGGCTGCCAGGCCTTGTGCGGCTCGCCACAACAGGAGGCTCTTTGCATCGGGCGAAAGTGCACAGGCTATCGATGCGATTAGATACAGTGACATGCTCGCTAGCAAAGTCCTGCGGCGACCAACCCGGTCTGATAGTGGCCCCCAGAATAAGGTGGAGACAGCAAATGCGAGTAGGTAAACGGTCAGACTCTGCGCAAGCACAGCGCGGGTTGCGCCAAAGGTTGCCTCGATGTCTGGAAAAGACGGCAGGTAGGCATTGATGCTAAGCGGCCCCACCATAGAAAGCAGTGCCGCAGTAAACGTTAGCTGCCGCCTAGAGTTTTTATTTTTTTGTGGGAGAGAAGGAGTAGCGGGCATCTATGTCGGAAATACTGGGGGGAAATCGCATTGGGAAAACACAGTCTTTACCTCATAAGCAAGGATGACTCTTGTTGATTTACAGAAATTGCAATGCTAGCATGCTAGTTAAATGCATGCAACACACCTGCGGGCGGTCGGCGAGAACGAGGTGGCGGCTGTGTCAGTTTGATTACCGAATGTGATCAGGGTACGGGGGAGGAATGGCGGATAAAATGATGACCCAAGAGCTGAGAAACGAAGTAGAGGACTTGCTCAATCGATATGTGCAATGTATCGATGATGATGAGCTTGAATCCTGGCCAGAGTTTTTTACCGACAGCTGCCTATACAGAATTATTCCCAGGGAAAATGAAGAAGTCGGCTTGCCGGCAGCGGTCATGTGGGGCGACAGTAAAGGTATGCTCGTAGACCGAGTTGTTGCGCTTAGAAATGCCAATGTGTATCAGGTTCAATGGTATCGTCATATCATTAGTAATCCGTGTATACGGTCTGAAAGCGATGGGGCAATTAGTGTTCAGTCCAACTATGCAGTGTTTAAAACCTGCAATAATGGTGAGAGTGAAGTTTACAATGTGGGAAAGTATGTAGACCTTATTGTTCGAGATAGCGGTGTACTGAAGTTCAAAGAGCGTTCGGCAATTTTTGATACCCACAAAATTACCACCCTTATGGTGATCCCGATTTAACCACGTTGATTTAAGCTTACTTTCCTGTTGCAGGGGTAAAGCCAAAGAAGGAGTAGCTGGATGACTTCAAGCAATCGAATGAAATGGCCGGAAAATGCCGACCATACTGCTGTCCCCTATTACGTGTTTCACGACCAGGATATTTACAATCGGGAACAGGACAAAATATACAATGGGCCTGCCTGGCATTTTGTCGCGTTGGAAGCCGAGCTGCTCAAATTGGGTAGTTTCAAATCCACCTATATCGGTGACACGCCTGTTGTCGTGACGCGCGGTCAGGATAATGAAATCTATGCCTGGGTAAACCGATGTGCGCATAGGGGAGCTGAGGTGTGTCGACACAGACACGGGGTTTCCGAAGACGGTACATTCACCTGCGTTTACCACCAGTGGACCTACGATGCCAAGGGCGATTTACGAGGCGTGCCCTTTCAACGCGGACTGGCAGGAAAAGGGGGTTATCCGAAAGACTTCGATAAAACTCAACACGGTTTACGTAAAGTTAAGGTGGTTAGCTACTGTGGTGCGATTTTCGGGACCTTCAGTGATGCGACACCCGATATTGAAACTTATATGGGAGAGGATGTCAGTTTGTTTTTCAAACGTATTATGAATCGTCCGGTGGAGGTTCTGGGTACGACCCGCCAGTATATAAAAGGCAATTGGAAGTTCTACGCTGAAAACTCTAAAGACCCTTACCATGCAAGCTTGTTACACCTGTTTCACGCGACCTTTGGCCTTTACCGATCCTCCCAGGAAGGTGCTACGCTCATTAACAACGATTTCCACACGGTATTGTGGGCGAAGAGCGGCAATGAGGACGAGGCAGCACTGGAGGATGTCAGAAAAGATAAGCTTAGAACCTATCAGGAAGGCACTTACACACTGAACGACCCGTCGCTCCTCGCGGGACAACAGGAATTCGAGGACGGCATTTCACTGGTCATCCTCACTCTGTTTCCCTCTTTGGTGTTGCAGCAAATACAGAACACGCTGGCGGTTCGCCAGATTTTGCCCAAGGGTAAAGATGAGTTTGAGTTGGTGTGGACGTATTTTGGTTATACAGATGACAGCGAAGAATTGCGCAACATACGGCTAAAACAGTTTAACCTGATTGGCCCCGCCGGATTGATCTCCATGGAAGACGGAGAGTCTACTGAGTTGTGCCACAAAGCGATCGTGAGCGATGGCGATCGTACCAATGTTATTCTCATGTCAGGCAGCGATACGCAGAGTGAGGGCCACCTGGTTACGGAGTCCGCTGTCCGTGGCCTGTGGAAAGGCTACCGTAAGATGATGGAACTTTAATCCCAAACTGTCGTAAGCCAAGTCCGACGTAGCTGTCAGTTGCGTTATATCCGCGGCATATCTATTAAACCGCTATCGATCAGTGTGGAGCAGTAAATGACGCTTTCAAGAAAGTGGGCCGCCTGTTATTTGATTGGCATCATGTATTGCAGTACGGCAATGGCCGGTGGGGGCTATTTCTCCTTGGGCGATGGTCCGGTTGCGCGGCAAACGGCTGGTGCGGTTACGGCCGTGGCCGAAGATGCATTCGCGGGCAGTTCCAATCCCGCTAAACTCACAGCCGTGGGAGATCGTGTTGAAGTAGGACTGGAGTTTTTCAATCCCCATCGCAAGGTTAAAAGAACGGGCGCCGCGGGCCCTGGAGAAATTTACAATTTCTCTTCCACCAGTAAGAACTCCCTGTTTCTGATACCGGAATTTGCCTGGTCACGACAGCTCAGTGATCGGTTTGCGCTGGGTATTACAGCATACGCCAACGGCGGCTTGAATAGCGAGTATGAACAAACCACTGGTATTGATGGCACCAATGGAAACCCTGAAAAGTGCGCGGACAAGCCAGGCAACTTCTTTCTTGGTTGCGGCAATGCTGGGTTTGACTTGAGCCAATTGGTGTTGGCCCCCACCCTTGCTTGGAAGGTAACAGATCATCACAGCATTGGAGTTGCACCGTTAATAGCCATACAACGTTTTGAGGCTTTTGGCCTACAGGCCCTAACACCGCTTTCTCGTTTCCCAGAAAAGGTGACCAACCGTGGTCATGATATCGCTGTGGGTACGGGTGTAAGAATCGGTTGGTATGCAAAACCGCTACAGTGGGTGAGCATCGGCGCCGCATACGCCACAAAAACTTCAATGCAGAAATTTGATAAATATGATGGCTTGTTTGCCGAAGGTAGTTTTGATATTCCTGAAAATTACAATATTGGCGTTGCAATGCGGCCGAATAATCAATGGAGTTTGTCCCTGGATATCCAGAAAATTCGTTACAGCGATGTCAAAGCCCTCAACAATAGTGTGACGAACTCTCTCATCGACCCCGTAGCTAATCCTCTGGGAAGCGCTAGTGGTAGTGCCTTTGGGTGGCGCCGTGATCAGACCAACTACAGGGTGGGAGCCGCTTACCAAGCGAGTCCCCGGCTGACGATAAGAGCTGGGTGGGCTTACGGAAAACGGCCTAATAAAGAGAGTATCGAGGCCGTAAGTTTCAGTATGTTGACTCCCAGCCCCATTCATCAAGCCACCCTCGGGTGTAGTTGGGAGACGACGAGGGGTAACGCTTTTCATGTGGCGATAGCCCGCTATCTGAAGAGCCGTTACCGTGGACCTTCAGCGCTATTGCCCGGTGCGAACGAAACACTTGCGGCGCACGTTAACACACTGTCTGTTGGCTGGACCTGGGTATTATAGCGAACAGCCGCTCGCCGTTACTTGGGTAATGGTTTCGCAAATAACTGCTTTATCAACGGTGATCATATGAAGATTTTGCGTATGTGAGATGCGAAAATGGGATTGCCCCGAATTTTATCATTTAGTGAAACTAGGATTTGACTGGCACATTCAGGTTTTGTGATAAATCCTTTAAAAAGCAGCTATATAGGGTGTTATTAGTCTCTGGTACGATATTTGCAATGTAAAGCACAAAACTAAGTATTTATGGTCATTTGTTAGAGCGACGTCCTGGCGATTGATCATAATGTTAACTTTGATGTGGAATATTATGAAAGCAGCAGTCTACTTTGGACCTGAAGATATAAAGGCGACAGACGTGGAGGATGCGCGCCTGCAAAATTCTCACGAAGTACTGGTGGAAGTTGCTGCCACCTCCCTTTGTGGCTCAGACTTGCACCTGTATCGTGGGGCCCTTGATGGCATTATGGAAAAAGGCCGCTCCCAAACCGGTCACGAGCTGATCGGTACTGTCCGCGAAGTGGGGAGCACAGTGGGTAAGTTTAAAGTGGGCGACCGTATTTCCATGGGCTATTCCTGCTCCTGTGGCGATTGCTATATGTGTCATGTGGGCCAGACCGCTCACTGTGAAACAACCAATAAAGCAGTGTACGGGTTTGGTGTTGGTTTTGGTGATCTCAACGGCACCCACTCCGAGGCGTTGGTGTTACCTCATGCAGACGGTCACGCCATCAAAGTGCCGGACAGCATCTCCGACAGCGCGGCACTTACTCTTTCTTGCAACCTTCCAACCGCTATCATCGCCAATCAACTGGCGAATATACAACCGGGTGAAAAAGTTGCCCTGGTGGGCTGTGGCCCCACTGGTTTGTTGTGTCTGGATTTAATCACCCAACGCGGAGCTGGGCTTGTGGTTGCCATGGATACCCTCGACTACCGTCTCGGTATTGCTGC
>JABIVN010000273.1 GCA_018667205.1 Gammaproteobacteria bacterium
AATAGGCCTGCGCTTTTCAGGAAGTAGATTAGGCAAGTACAACTTTTTTTATGACGTTGTTATTGGCTCCGGGCAGTCGGCAGGCGATCACGCGTTTAGCCATGGGTTAAAATCAACAACATTGGCGATTGGAATCAGACCTACAGAGAATCTTGAGATTCGTTCGTCCCTATACCAGGACGAGATCATTAATCACCAAAATGACCCGAAACACCGCTTCGGGGATCAGACTAACGGTAGTGAAGATCTTGACTGGCAACTTTGGTCGGGCTCAGTGTATTTTGAAAACGATAAAATACAGTTGCTGACTGAATTATCGGCCAGCAAAAACAAAGGTGGAAACCTAAACTATACATCGTATATTTTTGCTGGGTGGAAGTGGTTGCCTAGGCTAATGCCTTTTGTTTTTGTCGATTTTGAAAGGGTCGACCCGAAGGAAACCCATTTCTCTCCGGGTATCCAGCGACGCTACGGCGCAGGGATCAAAACCGCTGTTAGTAACCGCACCGATTTAAAAGTAGATTTATCAACCCATGATCTCTCAGGCGATGAATCGAAACCGAGTTATACAGCCCTAAGATTCCAGTTTTCGGTGGGGTTTTAAAGCAGTGCTTAAGTATGGTATCTGGCTGATGGTTTGGCTATCGGGAGCGGCCCTGGCAAGTAACAAGGAGGGCGAACAGGTGACTAACTTAATTTTTATCGCCAATCACAATAGTGCCATCGAACCAGACTTATTGGATGTTCAAGCAATAATAAGGGGAGATCAGAGTAATTGGTCGAACGGCAACCCTATCGTATTGGTGTTACCAGGCAGAAAAGCCGAGACCTATGAACACTTGAGCCTCCAGATGTTTGGTGAATCTGGAATGATGATGCAAAGACGCTGGCTAAAATTAGTCTTCAGCGGCCGGGGAAACCCGCCTAGATATGCTGATTCTGAACAAGAAATCATCGACCTGATTCTGAGTACGCCCGACTCAGCAGCAGTCATCAGGGCTCAGCATGCCAGTAAACTCGCCACATTGGTTGTCAGGGAAATATGAATAGACACTCCATAGTCACACGGATTTTTTTCCCTTTCGCGCTTACCACTCTAATGTTCGCGATCGTCCTGCTCGGCGTAGTGCCAGACAGACAGGCAAAAATACTAGCCGCGAACACAGAAAACGAGCTCTTTAGCATTGCTAAAACCATTGCTCTAAGTGTGAATATCGCACTGAAAGAAGAAAATCTGGAAGCACTAGCCGAATTCAACTCCTTTCTTAAAAACGATGCCCATATTTCGGTTGCTGGCATTTTCGTCGATCAGGGAGGTTCCGTTGAGTTATTAGCGGCTTTCCCAAGCGAGGTTGAATCAGCATTAATTGCTGGAGTAGACCCGATAAAGTTTCTGGTGGCGCGAGCTCCTTTTAAAACCAAAGATCTCAGCGGCTACATTGAAGTTGGTTTTAGCCGAGAGCAATTTGCCAGTCGGTTGCAGGCGATTAATTTAACGTTATACATCGCTTTCATCGCTATTCTTATCCTACAAATCACTGTCTATCGTATTGTGCAGCTAGGTGTCATTAAACCTATTTTGGCCTCTATTAAATCGGCAGATGCGCTAGGTGCTGGACATCTGGAAACCATCATATCCAGACCGTCAGGCAAAGGTGAAATCGCTCAGTTACTCGGAGCATTGATTCAGTTACAGAATAACCTAAGAGATCGAAAAGCCGCAAACGAAGAATTAACCCGCTCGCTAGAGCATAAGGTTTTAGAAAGAACCGAAGAACTTTCGAGAGCACTCCAAGCCCTTGAGTCTGCACAGAAAACAACGAATGCCGTCATCGACAGCTCGTTTGACGCCATTGTGCTACTGGATAAACAGGGACATATTCAGGAATGGAATTCGCGGGCGATCGAGATGTTTGGCTTAAGTCGCAACGAAGCTATTAACGCGTCTATGGCTAGGCTTCTGTTGACTGAGCAACATGCCAAGCGCTTTTATCTAAAGGGAGTGTTCGAAGCAGCGTCTCTCAGCGATGAACTGATTGAATTAACCGGACACTCTAAAACTAAAGGCAAGATTGATTTGCAGGCGTTTATCACAGCCTTGAAGATAGATCATACAGAGCAGTGGGCGGTTTTTTTGCGTGATATCACCATCAATAAGAGTATTGCCGATGCCATCGATAATCAACGAATCGTCGGATCATCGGTATTAGATGGCCTGCCTATAAGTGTCTCTTTGGAAAGCCGAATCCAAGACCATGTCCTTCAGAATAAAGCCTATCGAACTCTGGAAGGTCAGGGTTTTTCCGAGGTTGACGCGAATAGAGATACTGAACGGAGAGAATCTGCCTGGAAAGAGGGGACTTCGGGCCCTTGGGATTTAGTTCTTTCAAATGACGAAGAAACGCGTACTTTTATAGGTGCGATGCGAATCATCGAGCCAGATATCCCCGCTCAGGAAAGGTACCTGCTCAGGTACTTGGTTGATGTCACCGAGTTGAAAGAACAAGAAAATGAGTTGCGCGAATCGTTAGCGTCCAAAGATAGTTTCGTGTCGGCGATTACCCATGAACTGCGCACTCCGCTGCACAGTATAGTCGCTTGCCTTGATCTCATTAGCGCCATGCAGGGACCCAATGACATTGATGCACGCCAATATGTATCAGTTGCAAAGTCCTCATCTGAAGCTCTACTGTCGTTAATTAACGAACTACTTGATTTTCAAAAAACGGTCGAGCGAAATCTACATTTGGCGAGCGACCCCTTTCCGTTCTTTCCACTTTTTCAGCAAAGCAGCGATATGTGTCATATTTTGTTCGAAGGGACCGAGATCGCTTTCAAGGCTGAATTTAAAGGTAATGAGCAGTTAATGTTGGTGGGTGACGCTCGCCGTATAACGCAGGTTGTCACCAATATTGTGGGCAATGCCAGGAAATTCACCAAACAAGGTGAGGTCTCAATGACAGTGGACTGCCAGCCTCATTCGTCAGGCGATTTCGTCTTGCTGTTCAAGATAACGGATAGTGGCATTGGTATGGATGAAAATACACTGGCTCGCTTGGGCGAATCGTTTTTTCAGGGCACCACGGGCTTCAGCCGAGAATTCGGCGGCACGGGGCTGGGCCTCAGCATTGTCAAACAAATTCTGTTCGCCATGAATTCAGAGTTGGTCGTGGAAAGCACATTGGGAGTCGGTAGCAGCCTTAGCTTTGAACTGAGATTACCAGAAGCCTGTTCTGCAGAATTCGAAAAGACAGAGGCAATAGACCCAATCATCCTTTTACCGCCTTCGCTATCACCCCCCCAGTTGGTTGATCGTCGTAGGCCATTGATGAAAGTACTCTATGTAGAAGACGCCGATACGAATCGATTGGTCATGAAGGCCATGATGGCTAAGTTCGCAGTGGAACTAACAATGGCGGAATCTGCCATGGAAGGTCTGAAGCTGGCTCGAGAAAACAGATTCGATTTGATTATTACCGACATTCAAATGCCCTTTCACACCGGCATTGAGCTTCGTCAATGGCTGGCTGATGATGATGACATCCATGCACCCAACATCATCGCATTTACAGCGAATGCGGAAACGACCAAAATAAAAGAGTACATTAATATTGGATTTAACGATGTTATTACCAAACCGCTGACATTGGCTAAATTTAGCAGTTTTTTAAAACCTTATTTGGACGCTTTGTAATCCCTTACTTGCGCAAAGTCGTGACAGCGATAGCGCAGTTGATCGCCCTGTTTCTGCTCTCGGATGGTTTCACGAAGCTTCTTTTGAAAGGGCTTAAAACATGAAAAAACGTGAGATTCGCTCGTGAGGTAGGCACCATAGCCGCGAACGCCGCAGCAGAGGTTTACAGGTATTCACCTCCTACCCGTGTGCTAATGTTTTCGTCAAAAATAACCTAAGGAAGAAAACAAACGTGAACATAGTACTATGTTGTGTCACCCTTCTAACCTGCCTTTTATTCCTCGCGATCGCGATACGCCAGATGGGAGATCCAAGCGGCTCCGCGGCTGGGCTGGGTATGAACCTTTTGACCGAATAGACCTTTTGACCGAATGGGCCTCAGCGCCCAGATGGGCGACGTTGGTGGATTCTTTATGGGCTGCGCGTTAATGGTTGTCTTCGGCGTCGTGACCCTCAACGAAATTTGGTTACAAGTTGCCGGCCTCTTGACAGCTATGGTCGCCATTTATCTAATTATAGCCGCCGCTTACGGCGCAGACCTTGTTGTGGAGACTATTCTCGTTGAAATACTAATTACGGCCATAATGTTGTTCGCATCAAGCCGCCTTCAATCCGCGGAATTTCTAGAGCAGCCGCGGGTTTGAATCAATCGGGAGGACATCTTCAGGAATAGCAGTCCATGTTCAGTGAGTTAATTAAGTGCAGTGAGTTAATTAAGTGCAGTGAGTTAACTAAGTGCAGTGAGTTAACTAAGTGCAGGGCGTTAATTAAGTTCAGGGCGTTAATTAAGTTCAATGAGTTCGATAAACGGCCATTGGAACGTGATGTGTGGGTTTGATGGATTCTTGTGCTTGCTGTTCGGTTTGCAGGGATGACCTAACTGAGTGGCAGCGGACAGTTTGATACCGGGTTTGGCAAGCGAAGGAAAATTTTTATGGGAATCACAGAATTTATTACCGGTGCTGTACTTATCATCGTTTTTTGTTACGCCATCACTATCTACAACGGTCTCATCAGACTAAAGAACAATGTTGACAAAGCGTTCGCCAACATCGAGGTTCTCCTAAAACAGCGACATACTGAGCTACCGCAACTCGTTGAAGTCTGCAAAGGCTATATGACACACGAAAAAGAACTATTACTCGCTATTACAAAAGCCAGGTCACTTGTTCAGGATGCCAGAGAAGAGCATAACATTCTTCGCCTTGGACAGGCTGAGACTGAAATGCGCGAGTCTCTTCACCAGTTGTTTGTTAGCGTAGAGGCTTATCCTGAGCTGAAGGCAAACGAAAATTTCCTTGCTCTGCAGGCGCGGATTTCAGTTCTTGAGGATTTAATTGCAGACAGGCGTGAAACATTTAATGAATCAGTTCGCCTTAACAACACCCGTATACAACAGTTTCCCGATCTAGTGATTGCGCGGTCATTCAACTTCATAGCGCTCGAATACTTAAGGTTTCGCGCGGTAGGGTTACTCCCTGTCGCGATAGGCTCTATTCATGATTGATGCTGTGCTGACTTTTACTATTAACTTGGATCCAGACAAATTCATGGCGTTGTTAGTTGTTAGCTTCCTTCTATGCCTAATCTCACTACCAGCGGGGTTTTACTTTATCCGACATGGTCGAATCATGCAGGATACGCCAACCTCGAAAATCCGCAGTGCCAGCCAAGGGTTTGTAGAGTTCAAAGGCCGAGCAAGGTCAATTGATGATAAGCCGCTAAGGGCACCGGGAACCAAAACGGATTGTGTTTGGTACGACTACAAGGCCGAGCAACAACAATATAAAGGTTGGTTCAGCCCAGGAAATCATAGGGGAAAATGGATAACCGTCGCAGAGCATCGCAGCCCCTTTAGCTTTTACATCGATGATGGCACTGGTGTTTGCGCGATAGACCCTGATGCGGCGACTGTAAAAGCTAAATTCACCAACAAGTGGAAACAGGGCAATTACCGCTATATAGAGTCCAGAATTGAAGAGGGAGAGATGATTTATTGCCTTGGTCAGTTTGAAACTCATCAAGGTCCGTCACGGCAGAAAGTCATAAAAGAAACCGCCAGGGCGTCCCTCAACCAGCTTAAAAAAAACCGTAAAGCGTTACTTCAAAGGTTTGATGCAAACAGTGACGGCGAAATCGACCTGGACGAATGGAACACCGCAAGAAGCGCTACACGGGTACAGGCAGAAAAAGAAGTTGACGATGACTACGTACCAACACAGCATCATGTCTTGGTTGAACCATTTAGTAAGAAAAACCCGTACATCGTCTCCTGTTTCGGTGAAGACGAGTTGACGTCCAGATATCGGCTTTATTCTGTAGGTTCCTTTGCAACTTTTTTAACGACAGGCGTTTACTCATTCATCATGGTTGTGATCCGCTGGGGGATCTAATTTAGCCAGACGCTGGTAGCGCTAGTTACTTTTCACTAACCTTTTCATTCACTAATCAAGAACTCAGCTATATTTTTTGTTGCTTCAGCGAACAGCACTTGAGACTGAAGTGGCTGTTCCTGTCGACCAAGCTTTCCAAAAGCTCCCCAACGATGGCATTTTCTTCATTTTTTCTGCGAATTTATCTGGATTTTTCCTGTACAAAAAATTGACTTTCTCGGTCAGGTGGTTTTTGAAGCATCCCTGATGGTACAGTTTTCATTCAGCATGCTTCCTAAAAACCAATCTGGAGTTAAAATAAAATGGAAAAAATGTTCTTACAAAGCGGTGACTTCACCGGAGTCACCTTTTGGCTAGTGTCTATTGCGATGATAGCTTCGACTGTGTTTTTTCTTTACGAAGGCCTTACCGTAAAAAAAGAGTGGCGCCTTTCACTTTTGGTTGCTGGCTTGGTCACCCTCGTAGCAGCCGTCCACTATGATTACATGAGAGATTTCTGGGTAGTCACGGGAGAAACACCCGTCGTTTACCGTTACATTGACTGGCTGATCACCGTACCATTATTAATGATAGAGTTCTTTATCATTCTTCGTGCAGCCGGTTCCAAGGTAGGCAACGGATCTTTTGTCAGGTTGCTTTTTGGTACTTTGATAATGCTGCTGTTTGGCTTCTTGGGCGAAGCGGAAATAATGACAAATCAAGCACTTGCTTTTGGCCTTGGAATGGTAGGTTGGGCAATCATTATCTACGAGATATTTGCGGGCGCAGCTGGCAATGCCGCGAAAGAAGCAAACGAAGCGGTACGATCTGCATTCAGTGCAATGCGGTGGATTGTTTTGGTAGGCTGGGCGATTTACCCTATAGGCTATATTGCTGGTGTTCTTATGGAAGGCGCGGTTGCCACTGAGAGCTTAAACGTGGTTTACAATCTGGCGGACTTTGTGAACAAAATCCTGTTCGGTTTGATCATCTGGAATTTGGCAGTTAAAGACTCTGGCGAAACCTCGCACTAAGAGCTTGGTGTTGTTGCGCTCAAAAAATTGAGCGCAACAACTACCGAATCAGTTCCGATTATTCTTGGATCACTTTCACTAACAACGTTGCAACTATTGTCTATTTAGACACCCTATCGGAAACACGGTTTATAACAACGGGTGGTACGTGCTTAAAGACCAATAGCTTCCTTTCCTTTCCCTCCGCGCGTGCCTGTCCTTAGTGCTGCCTCTTTTATCCTAGCAACCCGAATTACGTTACCACTACCGGACCGATCAACGCTTTCTAAGCCAACCAAAAACTGATCTGGTCTAGCGTGTGATGCGAATTTTCGCCTTAAAAGCATTCGTTGCTTGGATTCATCTAAAAAAATTCTTTGCGCGCTTAAAGCAAATACTTTTTGTCAGGGGTATCCTGCGTCCTATTAACTGGCTGTATCTCAGGTTGGCAGCGGTAAAAGTGAATCTAAGCATCGACTAATTATACTGACCCTGCCAGCCACAGACATTATGGGCGTCACACCTCGCGGTAAAGCAACGTCGCCAGCAGGGTAACAAGCTTCGGACACCTACTTTACTGCCGCCACCTAGAATGCTTTTGTGTCTATCTGTCAGCTATCTGTCAGCCACCTGTGTCTCCTTTGAGCTTCATTGTAACGCCCCAAGGTGTCCACTAAAGTAGGATGGCTCGGCCACCCCACTTTTGAGGTTTAAAATGACTGATTTTTTCACTGCAACACAACGCAAGTTACAGCACGAGTTCGCGTCAACAGCGTTGGCCGACAGAATCGTCGAAGCCGCAGTAGACAACACGTTGTCCGACCAACACGCGGAATTCATCCAAACCCGCAACATGTTTTATCTTGCGACCATAGATGAGACAGGTTTCCCATCGTGTTCTTATAAAGGCGGTAGCGTGGGCTTTGTGCGGGTGCTGAACCCCAACACCATCATTTTTCCAGACTACAATGGCAATGGCATGTTTATGTCCATGGGCAACATCGAAGCACAAGCCAAGGTGGGTTTATTGTTTGTTGATTATGAGCGTCCTCAACGCCTGAGGTTGCGTGGCGCGGCCCGCTGTTTGCGTGACGGACCCATGCTAGATAGTTATCCCGGTGCTAATCTTGTTGTCGAGGTTACTATCGAACATGCTTGGGTTAACTGCCCGCGTTACGTGCACCGAATGAAGCCGATTGAAACGTCACCCTATCTGCCTAAAGAAGACGGTACCGCTACCTTGGCGCTGTGGAAACGCATAGATCTTATGCAGGACGTCATAAGTGAATCAGAACGGGGCCAGGCTCAGGGGATGGGAGTCCTGACCATCGAGGAATATGGGGCGTATGTTGCGCAGGGCAGACTTGCGTAGGGCCGTGCCTTACCTTGTTTCGCGACAGCGTCCAGGCAGTACGGAAATCAATTCATGTTTTTAAGGGTCTCATCAATGATGATATTCGGCATTAGATGCCGAATATCGTTCTAAACCTCTGGGTTTTCAATGAAGCTGACGGGCTGGCCTCACAAAAAGGAAAACACCAAAATCTTGTTACTTACGGCGCCAATTGCATCTAATACCTGCAATAGCGCTATGGTTTGATTCACTCATCTGCCAGCTTTGCCTTGCGCTCTGATAGCCGCTGAACATGTTCGTTATGATCTGCACGCGTGATTCGGTATTTTGAGACAATCACCAAGCCTAATAAGTACAAACCACAATAAACCGGAAGAAATAAAGTCGCTAAATCCAAGCGAATCTCATTGGTGACATCATCCACAGAAGTAATGCCGTCCAATCCCACCAGCGAAACAATCGACCCAGCGCCAATGATTCCACCTGCTGAAACCGCCTTGGCCGCAAATCCGCGGGCGGCATAAAATAAACCCTCGGAACGGCGCTGGGTTTTCAGTTCGCTGTCCTCCACTACATCCGCCATCATCGAGTCCAGCAGCACCCCGCCGATAATGCCGCAGATGACTTCCATAATGATAAAACCACTATAAATATACAATGAAGTCCAACTTCCAAGGTCTGGCCAGAAGCCGGTTAGCAATAGAACATAAGGTATTGGGTAGAGCGAAACATTAACAAGGATCGCGAAGATAGCGGCTCGTTTCTTGCCAAATACTCTGCCTAGATAGGGCGCGGCCCAATAAGCGATGACCGGAGAGATTAAAACGCCAATGGCCGTTACGCTGATTTGCGCGCCTGAAAACCCAAAAAAATAGGTAGTGTTGTAAAGATAGAGTGCTGTCCCCAGGCCACCCGCGATACCAACCGTCAGCCCAAAAAAGAATAGAGCAGCAAAGTTTTTGTTCTTAACCGACTGAAAAATCTGCTTTATTTCGCGTTTAATGGCTAAAACCCGGAAGGGTTCACTAGGTTTGGGTAGTGCCGCCGCGACTTTTTGTGTCCCTAATGATGAGACCAAAATCGCGGCTGCAATCACCAAGGCGCCCGCAATGCCATAAATACTATAACCCGCCTGAGACGCGACACCATAAGCACCTACCCAGAACATAAAGTTGATCATATGTATGCCATTGCCGCCTGTCCAACCAAAAAAATGACGTAACGCGAGCCACTTATTTCTTCGGTCGTAGTCGGTTTCAAGGTCTGGTAGGAGCGCTGTAGAAGGCACTTCAAAGAGCGTGGTACCGGTTCGAATCAACAGCGCCATTGCTAAGACATAGAAAAAAGTATTGTTGTCATTGAGTTCAATCACCGGATTGAACAAGGCATAAAAAGTTAGGGGTAAAACAAAGAACGAGGCGTACATAAACGGGTGCCGCCTGCCAAGGACACTGCTGGTTTTATCAGACCAATGTCCAAGAAAAAGGTCAGACACAGCATCCCAGATCATCGCGAGCGCCAGAGCGAGCGATGCAAGGTATCCCGGCAGGCCTAGAACCTGGTTAGCGTAAATCAGTAGTAGATAACTAAAGGCATTGTTCTTAATACCATAGGCAATCGAAGCGGAACCATAAAACCAGAACGTCGGGTTTTTCTCTAGGGGCGGTGATGACATAGCAACCTCTTGTTATTCGACTTGCCGAATCACAGCCGATATCTGTTTCATTGATGACGGGGCGGAGTTTTCAGATCATCGAAATCGCGCGACCAAAAAAGGGACCTTCGTCTAGCCCTGAGTATGAATACAGTCCATTCATCCGTGGCATATATTCAACCGTATTTTTCATATGTTACCAGTGTATCTTGATTGGGCGTTTTTATAATAAAAATACCTCACTGCGCTCGCAGCTTCCTGACTAACGCAGTGACTGACGCTACTGGATCCGGCAAAAAGACTACGTTAAAAAACACCTCATAAAAGCAGAAAACCCCTTAAGAACAGGCGTTGGCCCTCGGATATTTCCGCTGTTGAAAAAACAGTCTGCGTCGGCTTCTACTGCCGGAACATGGTTTTTTGATTACTGTAAATTTTTATTATTGCGAGCTCTTACGGGCCTAATTCCTTAATTAGGATCAGTTTTTGCAGGCATCAGACATCACTAACCCTAGTAAACCGAAAATTCAGGGTGAATGCAGGGTTCATAGGGAGTGCAGCCTACGCTGTGCAATAAGGTTAATTTCTTGTTTCCAAAAACTCTTAGAGAGCGTAGTGTTATTGTTGAATTGACGTAGGTAAGTAGATGTATACGTTGACTGCACTATCAATTTCCCAAGGGAGAACAAGATGGATCGTCGGTCGTTACAGGTATCACCTATGCGCAGAGCTGTTTTATTATCCAATAATAAATTCTCAACGCCACTCAAACAAGCTGCTGCCATTCTTGCAGCATCAACAATCGCATTTTCACCAGGAATAACCTTCGCCGCGGACGCGGTACTCGAAGAAATCATCGTGACAGCTACCCGCCGGAACGAAAGTGTTCAGAATGTTGCCATTCCAATTACAGCTGTCACCGGTGAAATGCTGGAACGACGTTTTGCTCAGGATCTACGTGATCTAAGTAACTCGTCTCCCAATGTTCAGCTGGAGCCCGTTGGTATTTTTCAGAACTCTGCGTCATTCAGTATACGCGGCCAGGGCAGCGGTGACATTGAATCAGCAGCAGATGGCAAAGTCGGCGTGTATACCGATGGCGTTGTTTCAGCAAGAGTTTCGACAGCTCTCAGCGATATGGTTGACATCAAGGCCGTCGAAATAGTCCGTGGGCCTCAGGGTACATTATTTGGTCGAAATACCGTTGCCGGAGCAGTCTCAATACTGCACAACGAGCCTGAAATGAACAAATTCAACGGCAAAGTATCGGTACAGCTAGGTGACTTCGGCCGTCAGGATGTCAAAGGTGTCGTCAATATCCCGTTGGTCGATGACACTTTAGCCGCGCGAATCGCGTTTAAAGATACCCAGCACGACGGTTACTGGGAAAATTCTTTTAACGGCAAGGATCGTGGCGCAACTGATCGACTAACGATTCTACCCAGTTTAAAATGGTCGCCCAACGAGAACCTTGATGTCGTTTTACGCGGCGAATGGAACGAAACGCGCGATGACAGTTATATGAGCCAGTCGGCCCACTACTGTCGAGACGACCCGTTTAATTTGTTTCTTGGCCTTCCCGCTGATAATGACCTCGTTATTACCACGCAAACTTTATTTAACTTGATTGTGCTTGGCCAGGACCCGGTGACTGCTGCGGCAGGCGCTGCGGAGATCTGCGGTAAGCCCGCCGAGAGCCAGTCAGCTAACGCCGAATATACGGCACCGGCAACGGAAGATCGTGGTCAACAATCCAACGCTGATATCTGGGGTATTACCGCGCAGGTGGATTACAACATGCCGGAACTGGGTGCGATCACCTATATCGGGAACTATCGCGAGGTTGAGGAAGACATCATCTTTGGCATCGATGCGTCTTTCCACGACCTGTTCGCGGGACAACGCATCCAGGAACATGAACAGATGTCCCATGAGATTCGATTTGCGTCCGACTTTTCTGACACTTTCGATTTTGTCGTCGGGGCTTACTACTTCGAACAGGAATATACGATGAAGCAGGAGTCATGGGGGTTACTGTTTGCACCCAACGTGGTTCTCGGACCTGCCCTAGGATTCGCCGGTGATGTCTCTTTTACAAGCCCCGTGACCCAAGGACAAGCGGGGTTTTCTAATCAGACCAACGACGCCTGGGCAGTCTTTACCCAAGGTAACTGGCACGTTAATGATCAATTGACGTTAACTGTAGGTGGTCGCTATACGTCTGAGACCAAGGAGTTCGGCCACTGCGCAGTTGGTTCCGGCAACCCGTTAATGTCAGTCGGTGCTGGCACCAACGCCTGTAACAACGTACCTGCACACGTCGTCGATTTCACGGCCCCGCTTGTTGCGGGCACACCAACGCCACTGTACCCCTTAATACCCGCGATTGGTTTCGATTCAGCTGGTGGTGCACAAGCAGGTTGCCGCCCGGTTCTCGATCCTACCGGCGCTGCCATTACCTGCAACAATAAACTCGGTGAACTCAAGGAAACCTGGACGGACTTTACGCCTATGGCAGGGGTTACCTATCAGTTCACCGACGACATTATGGCCTTTATGACCTACGCCGAAGGATTCACTGCTGGCGGATTTAACGGTCGTGCTGGATCAATCACGACGATGGGTCCGTTTGAACCCGAAAAAGCAGATAACATCGAGATCGGTATAAAGACAAGCTGGCTCGAGGACACGCTACAAGTCAACATCAATGCTTTTTCCACGAACGTCGAGGATTTCCAAACTGCGTTTATTCGTCCCGCCCCGAACGGTGGCGGCCAGGAAACAATTCAATCCAACTTAGGTAGCCTGAAAACAAAGGGATTTGAAATTGAATTGCGGGCGCTACCAACAGAACGCCTTACTGTATGGGCGACACTTAGCAACCTTGATACAGAACGTGAAGGTTTCTGTACTGATCCGGATGGGCCGAGCGGTAACGATCCATTAAACGCGCCAACCCAGGGAGGGCCTTTCTCTCAGGGATTAGCTGTATGCGGGCCTCCTGAACGCATCGACGATTCTGTCGGTAACTTTGTCGGCTGGCTTGTTCCAAATGATGTTGGCGGCTTAAACCCAACCTCTCGTTCACCGGACTGGACCTATTCTGTAGGCGCCGCCTACGAGTTTAACTTAAACCAGTGGGGGAGCTTGACGGTCGCGGCAGATTGGTTTTATCAGGACGGACAACTTATCGCAGGTTCACGTGTTAGCGAACTGGAAGGCGTTCAGCAGTTTAACGGCGACTTTATCAGCCATTTCAGAGACTCTTCGGATATCTACAATGCCAGTGTCTCCTGGCGTAGTCCGACAAATCGTTATCAGGCTTCGTTTTTCATGAAGAACATTACTGACGAATTGTATCCCCAAGCCTATACCAATGTCGGCGGCCTGACAGAAATCCGCGTTCCCAATATTCGTAAGCATTGGGGCTTCGAGATGGTTGCTCGACTCGGCGATTAACTCACCTAACGTGACTGAGAACAAGCGGGGGATCTTCCCCCGTTTGTTGTACTAACTAACTATGAAAAAGCGTGATCAGCGGCGTGCTCAACAGCAGGCTGCGCGCAAAGAAAAAATCCGGAAACAAAAAGCTCAGCAGAGGATACATTCAGCGGCGATTCAAACGGGTGCCACTGTAAATGTAACCCCCGAAACTGTTGCCCAGTCAATGAACGAGGCCGTCAAAAGGCATCGTGCAAATGATTTCTCAACCGCAGCTCGGATATATCGTGAGGTATTGCAGTTACTCCCTGACCATTCTGATGCATTGAGCAGCCTTGCCATGATCGAGGCTCAAAAAAAACGACCTGCGAAGGCCATTAAACTTCTCCAACGAGCCATATCCCTGGTGGATGATAACGCAGGCTACTATATGAACCTGGGTGCAGCGTTGACTCAAACTGGCGAGATAGACGATGCCGCCGCCGCCTACATCCGTGCGATAGAACTCGCCCCCACCTACCCCGACCCCTATTACAATTTGGGTGATCTCTATCTAGAGACAGCGCGTCCAGATGCTGCTATCGCGGTCTTTGATGCGTGCATCAGAGCTAGGGGCAGGGACTTTCATGCGTTGGCCTATAAAGCGCATGCACTACGCGATGCGAACAAGTCTGACGAAGCCGGATTACTGCTTGATCGGGACTTATTTATCAAGCGTTACAAGTTCGACGTGCCACTAGGCTACGCTGATCTGGCAGAGCTGAACTCCTCTCTTGCTCATCACATTAGTACCCATGAATCTAAAGAAGCGAATGTTCGCTCAACGGTCAACGGTGATCACACAGGTGAACTACTCAACCCGCCCATGGGACCGATGCCTCAGATGAAGGATGCCATAAATGTAGCAATTGCCTGGTATATCCGGCAGTTACCGGATTTACCCGAGCACCCCTTTATCCAGCATTGCCCTGTAGCTTGGCATCTAACCGCCTGGGGCGTTGTGCTAAAAAACAAAGGTCACGAGCGCTCACACATCCACCCAAACGGCTGGTTGAGCGGCGTCTTTTATGTGCAGTTACCGGAAGTTATCGACGACCCTCGGCTTGAGCCACAAGGCTGGTTGGAATTTGGCCGCCCGACAGCAGACCTTCATATCCAGTCTCCACAGGAAACTGAAGTTTATAAACCGGAGTACGGCAGCATCATATTGTTCCCATCATATTTCTATCACGGCACTATTCCGTTTAAGAGCAGAGAGAAGCGAATCTGTATTTCTTTTGACGCTGAACCGATCTACAAATAGATCGTCTAGGTATTCCAGGGCTCTGTATTCCAGGGCTCTGTATTCCAGGGCTCTGTATTCTTGATCAGCATCAACGCACGCTGCCCCGCACTCAGAAAATTGAAGCGCATGCTGACACTGTTAACCAGACTCACCCATCTATGACATGCAACAACCGAACCGCAATGCCGCAAGAAACCTGCCAATGACTATAAATCCCTAAATGATGGACTCTCGGATCCAACTATTCACTCGTTCGTTTGATCTTGCGCGTCGCTACCGCGCTAGTAAACTAAATAAGAATCCAAACGCTAACGTTCTTTGATTCATTCATCGTGCCCTACTCAGCATTTTGTTCAGGCTACCCAAGCACGATTAGAGCGAGTTCCCTTAACACCGAATTACGCGCGGCTTGGGAATCACAAATATTGAAGGAATATCGACGACTCCCCAGATTAAACCAAGCGCCTTGGCTCTTTAATAGGCTAACGATGATTCTGTCTTGGGGATATAACAAGAGCCATCTAAGCTTCTCGTCACTGCACTCCCCAGGTTTCGGCGTGCCCAAACTGCTGCTTCTTGATAAGTTTCAAATCGCAACTCCCTCGAGTTATAGCTCGGGTCATATGCACCAATACCAAAGTGTCGCATGACTGCCTCACCAACATCGCACTTAAATTTAGCCGCCAATTCACGGTCTTCCATTAGAGATATAGCCAGCCGCAACAATGTTTGCTGTGGACCATTCGCGTTATCTACCGCCGAATTGGCTTTTTCAAGCGCGCCGATATATTCCGACGGCTCAACACCGCAATTCTTTACATAGTTCATTGCGTATTCGTTTCCCTGCCTGGCGCCATCTAACTCTTCAAGCGTAAACCTGTACGCAAGTTCGCGGCTCGGTATCTTTTCTATTATAACTTTGGAGAACTTGATTACTGCAGCCCCATACCCGTGATTCGAAATATACTTTTGGACATCTTTTGATCCTGACAAATTAGTGCGCTGGCTCGTCATACTTTGTTGCTTGATTAAGCCCGCTCGCGACGCCCGACTCGTGCTGAGTCCTCTAACGTTGTCGAGGTTACAATCATTTCCCTTGGCAATACCGGACCACCTGTAGCTAACCTTGTTGCCCTCTGGAACCCAACCGCCCTCGGCGCACTTCACGCCAATTTTATATTGTGCCGCGGCATATCCCTGATCAGCCGCCAGCCGAAACCAGTTCACTGCTTCTTTATGATCTTCTGGAATCTCTTCGCCATCGCGATACATCACACCAAGGTTATATTGGGCTGAGGAATATCCCTGATCAGCTGCGAGCCGATACCACTTTAAAGTTTTTTTATGGTCCTCGGGAATCCCCTGTCCATTGTCGTACGCTACACCCAGGTTATATTGCGCTTCCGCATGCCCCTGGTCGGCTGCCCGCCTAAACCACTTCATGGCTTCTTTACGATCTTCGGGTACGCCTTCGCCACTGGTGTACATCAAGCCAAGGTTACTCTGGGCGTCTGCTAATCCTTGATCAGCAGCTAGCCGAAACCACTTCACGGCTTCTTTACGGTCTTTCGGAACCCCTTCGCCACTGATATACATTAGGCCAAGGTTGCTTTGCGCGGCGGCTAATCCTTGATCAGCAGCCAACCGAAACAACTTCACGGCTCTATAATGATCCTGGGGAACCCCTTTACCGTTGCTGTACTTTACGCCAACGTTATTTTGAGCTTCGGCAACGCTCTGGTTCATTTCATTTTCTCCCGATTTAAATCAAATTTTTCAGGTACGGCATGGCTTTCGACCAAACGGTTATTGGCTGAAATAAAATGCCGTACTCACGCCAAGCATTAGCTATTTTTAGTAGCACCTTAGAAGGAATCGCCCCGATAAGCAGAGCAATGGTGACCCGTGAAATGGTGATTCACGGAAACCTAGACGACCCTCAATCAAAGCGAGCAACTATGGGTAATGACAGTTCCAGGCTCTAAATGTTTCGCGTAGCACCGTGAGGAACATTCCTTGCCAGCGGCGCCATATTCGCCTCCAACCACTTTATTTTAGCAATACGCATTGGCATGGCATCAGCGGTCGAATCAACGCAACCCGCATCGAACTCTTCAATCCATTGGAAGTTCATGCCTCTTTCCCAGCAGAATTCCATTTCAGCGGTAGCTTGTGTGCCGCTATAAGTGGAGCAACCCGTAGTAAGCGCGATTAGCAGTAATGCCAGAGTAGTCTTGTACATGTTGTTCATCCTTTTGCATGATTGGTTTATGGAAAAAGAGTTTAGGGGGGTGTTGTAAACAGGAATTAATGTAGATGTGCACTAATGTAACGGAACGTGACCGAACAGAAATACTCAACCACGACCTGATGGACTCGTATTTACACGCAATACGAGGTTAAAGAAGCAGATCTGCGGCAGCTATAAATTTAATATTTAGTTGATATCAAAAGGAAGCAGAACAAAAATTATTTCGGGGGAGAGTCGGTGTTAGTAACACGCTATCGCTTTTGTACCTCTGACAGATGGGCAGCACGCAAAAACAAGTCATGAGCGATCGTTAACACTACGGCGACAAACTCAGAGAGAGACCAGTGCCGCCAGCGTCACCTGCAGCACAACAGGTATTCCCATCGCTAGATCAGGCTCTCCGGTATCGTACAGACACGTAATGATGGCGGTATAAATAAAGGCCATCAAC
>JABIVN010000274.1 GCA_018667205.1 Gammaproteobacteria bacterium
TATAGAGCGTGAAGTCATGGGACACCAGAAGATCCAGTTGCGGGTCGTCCCCGGTTTGACTGAGTTTTTCTTTTGCGAGGCCTCCAACCAACCTAGCCGCCAGGTCAGCAGGCATAAGAATGTCCCGGGCAATGCCGCCGTCAAACCAGCGCTGCAGAAAACCGACCATACCGCCTTCAGCCTGCATCGATTTGAACATCTTTATTTGATCTAACACATAAAATACGCCAAGGGCTTCTACAACCCTGTTCCGCAGAATTTGGCCTTCAGCGGCGGCATAACCGCTCATAATAAGACCAGCAGTTTCCACGCAGCGTTCTGCGGGGCTTGTATAACCGCGCACGACAAGTCCCTTTGGCAGTCGCTTACCCATGTCCCTGGCGAGATCACGGCCCTCATCTGTTAGTGGATTCAACAGGTCATGCTTTCCTGGCGCGTACTCGCGCGCCGAATGCCTCATTAGGAGAACAATGTGATCGACGCCCTCATTGGTTAGCGTTTCGATTAACTCGTTAGTGGTATTGCCTGGTGTCATCTTTGTGTTCCAAATGTCTGTGCAGCGGCGCGTTGGTTGTTATCTAGCAGGGCACGCGGCGGTGTTGAATTTTCCGCACTATACGTGGGAAGGCTAATTAAGGTCAAAAGAGATCCGAGATCGGTCATGAATGCTATCCAGTGGCGATCGCCCAGTGACCTGTTTTATTCTCAAATGGAACTAGGCTGTGTGAAAAATCGGCCGTAAAACACCGGGTCGTTCGCGCAATTACGTCAAGTGAGTTGCTTCACGAGCAATAGAAAAACAATTCACGGGGCCGTATTTTGGAGTGTGGTCGACTGGACGCTAGATAAACGTACGCTAGATAAACGTACGCTAGATAAACGTACGCTAGATAAATGAATGATGTACTCTAATCCTATCGCGCTGTTCATTAAGCAACGACACATTAATCAACGACAAACAGGAGCTATACCATGCCCCATGATCTCATTATTCGAGGCGGCTTGATCGTCGACGGTACCGGTTCGGAACCTTACATGGGTGATGTTGCCATCGACAATGACACCATCGTTGCGGTTGGCAAGGTCGAGGAAAGTGGTACCAGAGAAATCAACGCCAATGGGCATGCAATTACGCCAGGATTTATAGATCTTCACACGCATCTGGACGCTCAAGCGGGATGGGACCCGGACCTAACGCCTATCGTCTGGCATGGTGTCACCACGGCATTGATCGGGAACTGCGGCGTGACTTTTGCGCCGTGTAAACCACAAGATCAAGCCTACCTTGCCGGTATGATGGAGTCGGTAGAAGATATTCCGAGCGCAGTGATCCTTAACGGCCTGGCCTGGGATTGGGAGAGTTATGGTGAATATCTAGATTCTCTCGAAAAACTAGCGCCGGCTATTAACCTGGTTGGTATGGTGGGACATTGCGCAATCAGAACCTATGTAATGGGTGAGCGGGGCGTCGATGATGAACCGACGAGCGATGAAATAGCTCAGATGGCCGCGCTGGCCGGAAAATCAGTAGCTGAAGGCGCGATAGGGTTCTCAAGTAGTCGGCTGGTTGCTCACAAAATGCCCGACGGTCGCAGTATTCCAGGCACATTCGCCAATACCGAAGAAATGGTTGCCATCGCCAAAGCGGTTGGCGAGAACAACGGTCTGGTTCAAAACGTTTTGGAGTACTCTCGGCTCGACACTGAAATGGCGCTCTTGCGCGAGCAGGCTTTAGCGGCTCAAACACGGGTTATTTTCACCGCACCCCATATTCCAGGCGCGCCTGGGAAAGCCAATGCATACAGCGACATAATAGAATCGATGTTGGCAGAAGGCATCGACATTACTGGGCTCGCGCTGCCACGGTCCTTTGGTTTTCTATCGGGCCTTAAAACTAACATTATGTTTATGTCACCAGCATGGGCTAATCTTATTAGCTTGGAATTCCCCGCCCGTCTCGCGGCAATACAGAACGCCGATACTCGCGCCACGCTGATTAAGGAAGCCAGTGAGATGGGTAGCCATGGCACGCCTAATCTTAACGAATGGGTGGGTAACTTTTATTCACTGGGTAACGGCGAATCGCCCGAATATACCAAGGGTCCCGACGAGAGCTTGCCAGCTATCGCCGCCGCTGCAGGCGAGCATCCTGCCGAAACCTGGCTTCGCGTTATGCTTGAAAGTAATGGCGAAGGCTTGTTCCATGTCCGATTCGGCAACCATGACTATGCTGCCATGGAAGCGTTTCTTAAGAACGATTGGGTATTACCAAGCCTGGGAGACACCGGTGCGCATCTCACTCAAATTATCGATGCGGGATGGGCAACCTTCATGCTGTCGCATTGGCACAGAGAGAAAGGTACTTTTACGCTTGCTGAGACTATTCGCATGCTAACCAGTGCACAGGCTCGCATACTTGGGTTTGCTGATCGCGGCACCCTTGCGGTGGGTATGCGCGCAGATGTCAATATCATTGATGTAGACACTGTTGTCGAAGGTCAACCCACATTAATTCGCGATTTCCCCGACGACACTCCCCGCTTGACTCAAAAAGCGGAAGGCTACCTAGCCACAATCTGTAACGGCAATATCATTGTAGAAAACGGTGAGTTAACGGGTCAAAGGGCGGGTCGCGTATTGCGTAACCAACCGAAAGCCGCTGCCTAGGCGGTTTGAGGCGTCGCTGAAAGGTTGTCGGGGGCGTTAGTGAACGCTCTTTTCAATGTGTTTTAGTGACTGTGTTTTAGTGACTGTGTTTTAGTGAATGTTTTCTATTGAACGTTTTCTTTGCGCTCAGTGGCTAGTAGTTCAACCAGCCGATCGTGGTATCGCCTAATGTCACCTTTCTATTCCTGGTTTATCTGGAACGGTACCCTGATTTGTATCTCGGAGGTTACGCGGCAGGTTTCAATTTTCTGAACTGCACCGGTAATAAAAGCTTCAAAATCGGGATTGAGGTCGATATCCGAAAGCAGACGAACGTTTGCCAGGCCCCCCGGTGTCATGTTGAGTTCTAGCTGAAACACAAAGGAATCCGTTTCCTCGGACATGGCATCACCGATGGTAGCTTCGAGACGCTCGATGTAAATCCGGAGTTCGTCCTGATTGATGCTTCCAGCGCCAGGTAGGTTGTCATAGAACTCGGTTCGTACATTGAATCGGGCGGGTTCTGGTTCTGGTTCTGGTTCTGGTGTCTTCGCGAGAGCAGCAGGCTGTTCCAGTCTTTTCCAGACAGCGACCGGGTTATAGGGCCTGGCGCTTGAGCTTTCAGCGGCGTCTAGGTAATTCATGACGAACTGCCTGCCATCAGGTAGCTCAGTTCCGTAGGTTTCTTCGTTGTTGATTGCCTGGTGTAGCGAATCCCAGTCGGCCTCTGAAAGCAAGACACTGAATCCATCTTCTTCAATGGAAATGTCCGAGAATTGGCTGAAACCAATTGAAATAAAGCTTCCGCCAAGCAAACCGGAGGTCTCTTCCTGCGCTGCGTAAGCGCCCGGAAACCCCTGGCCTTCCTGCCAGTAAAGGCTGGCATCACACCGCGGAGAGAGTCCAGTATTGATGACGGCAATCTGGTTCTGTTGTATACCTGCCAGCGCTTTTTTGACCCGGCCAGCGTCTTTTTGATGGAGCTGAAACTGCAATACGGAACCAAGTTGATGTGCGTAGGAATACTCCGCGAGTACGTGGCTCGCGTTGGATAAAATACTGTGCTCTTGCGTCGTAGACGGAAACAGTGAGGGCCTTGCTGGTGTGTTCCAGGTTGGGTAGGGAAACGAAGAACAGAATTTACCTAACCTGGAGAGAAAGCGGGTTAGCCCATATTGCCGTGCGTAGCGATACTCTTCCCTGTGTACAAGGATAAGACTCAGGTAATTGTCTACTGAGGGAAGGCCTTCGTACTGGATTGAGGGAACATAAAACAACGACGGGAAGCCGAACATTCCTTTCTGCGCGAGTTGGGTTGATTCCCCGGAGACTAGTGCTCTCCCCGAGCGTGTTCGCTCAGCCAGTAGCTGAAACA
>JABIVN010000275.1 GCA_018667205.1 Gammaproteobacteria bacterium
ATCTATTAGGTTATGGGCTAAGCAGTGTAACGCTCTGTAAAAACGCTCCTAAGTTATTGTGTTTTAAAGACAAATTGGCCCGATACAGCTTGACAGAAACCCGTCCCCTTTCTAAGGTTCACTGTGAAGAAAAGTGGGTAAATGTGTCGTTTAGTGGGAAATCCTTGGTAAGGGTTGCTCCACAGTGGCCAGAGGGGTGTTTTTTGACCCTCTGCTGATGGCTCTCGACCCGTGTAATCCAGTGTATGGAGTGGGTTTGAAGACATGTTCAGGGGCGTAAACAACGTGAATATTGATGCGAAAGGTCGCATCGCTATTCCTACGCGGTTCCGGGATCAGCTCCTGAATCACTGTAACGGAGAGATCGTTGTTACCATCGACACCGAAGAACGGTGCCTCCTTATCTATCCTCAACCCGACTGGGATGATATTCAGCGAAAGGTAGAAGCTCTGCCTAGTTTTAATGCGGCTGCTCGTCGAGTACAACGATTATTGATTGGCCACGCGACTGACATCCAGATGGATAACAGTGGCCGAATATTGCTGACGCCACCACTGCGGGAATATGCGCAGTTGGATAAGAAAGGCGTGTTGCTCGGGCAGGGTAAGAAGCTTGAGCTCTGGAACGAGCCCTTGTGGGTGGAACGTCGAGATTCCTGGCTGGAAGACCCGTCCAGTCTGGAATTACCCGACGAATTACAGTCTCTGTCTCTCTAGGTACCTGCATCGTGACCGACCCCCATCAAACAGTCCTGCTCGAAGAGGCTGTTTCCGCTCTTATTACCAATCGCGGTGGAACCTATGTCGATTGCACCTACGGCCGAGGCGGGCACAGTCAGGCGATTGTGAACGCGCTTGCACCAGATGGCAGGTTACTGGTTGTGGACCGTGACAAAACAGCCATTGACCATGCGCAAGAGAAGTTCAGAGATGATCCTCGTGTAATAGTAGCGCATGGCGCATTTTCACAACTTGGGGAATTTACGCAAAAGCACCAACTGGACGTCCTTGACGGCGTGTTGATGGACCTTGGTGTCTCATCACCTCAGTTGGATGACGGAGAACGTGGTTTTTCTTTTCAGCAGTCTGGACCGTTGGATATGCGGATGAACCAAACCGAAGGAGAAACCGCAGAAGAATGGCTTAGCGCCGCCAGCGAAAAGCAAATCGCGGATGTCCTAAAAAAGTATGGCGAGGAGAGGTTTGCCAAGCGCGTCGCGCGAAAGATTATTGAAACGCGTGCCATATCGCCGATCAATACTACGGGCAAACTCGTTGAGATTTGCCAAACGTCTATCTCTCGGAAAGAAAAGCATAAGCATCCCGCGACAAGAACCTTTCAGGCGATTCGAATACAGGTTAATCACGAGTTGGACGAACTAGAGGCCTGTTTACACGAGGTGATGGAGTTACTTAATCCGGGTGGTCGGTTCGTCGTCATCAGTTTTCATTCTCTTGAAGACCGGATCGTAAAACGCTTTTTCAGGCGTATGGAAAAAGGTGATGACCTCCCCTCTCGCTTGCCAATACGGGATGCGGAGTTGAATAGGAGAGTAAAGGTTCTAGGCAAGCCGGTTCGGGCGTCCGAAGCCGAGGTTGGGCGAAACCGTCGAGCCCGTAGTTCGATAATGCGCATCGCGGAGAAGCTGTGATGCCAGTGATCTTGCAACAGCTAATACGCTGGTTCTTCTCGCCAAGGCCGATAGCAGGTTCACTGTTATGTGGCCTTTTAGTGTTGTCTTCGCTCGGAGTTGCCTATTCGTCACACCAGACCCGCAATATGTACCGAGATTTACAACAGCTTGAAAAGGATCATGATGATCTCGAGCACGAATATGAAAAGCTACTGCTCGAGCATAGTGTCTGGGCAGATTACACCAGGCTCAACGAGCTGGCGCGTGAAAAGCTGCAAATGACCGCGCCCGAAATCGGTGAAATGGTCGTGTTGCGATGATGATTGCGCGCATCCACCTTGTAGGAATCGTCGTTATTTCTCTGTCAGCGGTCATGATGGTCCGACTTTGGTACTTGCAGGTCCTCGAAAAGGGTTTTCTTCAGGACCAGGGCGATGCCCGGACCATTAGAATGGAACGTATTAACGCCCATCGGGGCATTATCGAGGATAGAAGGGGGAAGCCTCTGGCCGTTAGTACGCCCGTTCTGTCCTTGTGGGCTAACCCTAGTGAGGTTTTAGAGGCGGAGGCGAACCTTGATCCGCTCATAACTTACCTGGGCGTTAAGACCGAAGAGTTCGATAACCGTCTTAATAGAGCCAAGTCTAAAAACTTTGTATATTTAAGGCGCCACCTGCCGCCATCTGAGGCCCGCGAGATACTCGAGCTGAAAATACCCGGGATCTATGCGGAGCGTGAATATCATCGTTTCTATCCCGCTGGAGAGGTCGCAGCGCACCTTGTTGGATTTACTAACGTAAACGATAAGGGCCAAGAGGGACTCGAGCTTTCCTTTGATGAGTGGCTGGCAGGTACGCCTGGCAAAAAGAAGGTCCTAAAGAACCTGTACGGTGAAATAATTCGGGATATCAAACCTGTTGCGGAAGCTCAGCCGGGGAAGACGTTGACACTTGGCATTGACCTTAGGCTTCAATATTTGGCCTATCGAGAGCTGAAGTCAGCGGTAAAGTTTTTTCAGGCAAAATCTGGGTCTGTGGTGGTTCTAGACGTTGAGTCCGGGCAGGTTCTCGCGATGGTAAACCAGCCGTCTTACAACCCTAATAATCGGGTCGGGCTGGATTTGAATGCAGTTAGAAATCGCGCTTTAACTGACGTGTTTGAGCCAGGATCTACCGTAAAACCCTTTACTGTTGGCGTTGCGCTTCAATCCGGCAACTATAGCCCGCAGTCAACTATCGATACAGCGCCCGGCCTCGTTCGAGTTGGTAATTTTACCGTTCGTGATCCGCGAAATCGCGGTGAGATTACGCTAGGTGAGATTATTGTACATTCAAGCCAGGTAGGTATTTCCAAGCTGGCTCTAGACCTGAATGAG
>JABIVN010000276.1 GCA_018667205.1 Gammaproteobacteria bacterium
ACCCTTAACCCTTAACCCTTGACCCTGATTAGAGTCTTGGGGATATGGTTTCACTTGGGCTTTGGATTGAGCGGGAAAGGCTGATCACGGTGCGGCAGGTAAGTTACTCTCGGTCCAGGATGTTATGGCGAAACTGGCAGATGGGCAGGGACGATGGGTTGATCTTTGACACCAAATTTCGGGTTCATTCCCAAGGCGAAAAGGCCGGGTGATAGGGTAGGCCAGAGTTTCAGTTTGAAGTTGGCCCGCTGTTTTCTGAACACGGCTTTTTGATCGCTTTCCTACAACACGATGTCTACCTGAATGGAATGCCGGCCATTCAAAAACCCTGCTAGCCTTTTTGCCAAAGAACCTCGTCGATGCTGGTGATTCTTGCGCAGCTTCTGGCGACCACGAATAGGTAGTCTGACAGTCGATTTAGAAATTCCTTCGAAGCCGTATTGACTTCTTCGCTTTCCGCCAGGAGCGCGACATTGCGTTCAGCGCGTCTGCAAATTGCTCTTGCCATGTGGCAGTTTGCGATGAGTGACGAACCTCCGGGCAGAATAAAATTCTCCAGCGGATCAAGATGGTCGTTAAGGGCATCTAGGTGTTCTTCGATTGCGATCACATGATCTTTGCTGACGATGGTAAAACCGGGGATGGACAACTCCCCACCCAAGTCAAATATCCTATGCTGTAGGGATCGTATAAAATTTGCGATGGGGATGAGATCATCAGAGCCTTCCAGAATTAATCCTTCGACAACAACACCGACGATGCTGTTCAGTTCATCCACACTGCCCATCGCTTCTACGCGGGGGTGGGTCTTTTTAACTCGGCTGCCATCGCCCAATCCAGTTTCCCCGTCATCGCCGGTACGTGTGTATATTTTTGAAAGTCGCTTGCCCATAGGTTGTCTGTTTACTCTGGTCTGATGTGGTGAATTGTAATGGATTCAGTTCGAACTGACTCGTCTAGTGCTTTGGTCGCGATTCTGATCATGTTGCCATGGTTTGGGGCCCCGGTGTCGGCAGTCGCTGCACAGACGCTCATCCCTATTGAGACCTGCTGGTAACCGGCCCTCGTTGCGTAACTCTTGAGCCGCATGCCATCGAAAATACGTCGGTAACATTCAGCCGTGCATTGTTCGATATTGGGCTGCATTAGAACCAGAGCAAATAGGCCGGGTGAAAAATAGGTTACAACGTCCAACGGCCTAACCAGACTCTGGAGTCGCTCAGAGATGTTAACGACCAGTTCGCGAGCAATAGATTCGTCGTATGTCTCTTTCACTGCTTCGTAGTTATGGACGGAAATCATCACGATGCAGGCTGCCCCGCCGCGGGATTCCACTTGCCGAATGGTGTCATTGAGCGCCTGCTCTGCGTATTCCTTGTTGCCGAGCCCTGTTAGTGGGTCCAGTAACTGGCCTTTTCTGAGGTGGTTGCATAGGTGCTGTAGAGAATCGTTTGACGCGCGCAGGGCGTTAACCTGCACGGAGATTCGGGCCCCGGCTAGCGCCAGGTGCTCCATGACGTCAACTCGCTTGGTGCCAGTGACCGCATCTATTATCAGGTGAAAACTGTCCTTGCGGACTTGCTCAGGGTTAATTGCGCCGATAAGAATGATGTAGGTAAAGTGGTTACGATCTTCGTCGATATCGCGAATCGCTTCAGCCAGCTCAATGCCAGTCATCTCGCCAACGTCCGTTTCCATGATGACGACATTAGCAGGAGCGTCTTCAAGTGCCTGCAGGGCATTGACTGCCCCAGAATAAACCAGGCAGTTTGTGAACTTTATTAGAACATCATCAAAGAAGTCGAGATTCGAATTTTGTCCTTTGACGACGACGACGGGAAGGTCAAACATAGAGGTTCACTGACGCAGTTGGTATGCTTGTGCATTAAATCGTTAACTAGTTTAAAGAATATAGGGATAAAAAACATGCCTTCATTCGATGTGGTTTCAGAGGTGGATTTTCATGAGGTCACCAATGCCGTGGATCAGGCAAACAGGGAGCTCAAGGTCCGTTTTGATTTTCGAGGAGTCGACGCGAGATTTGAAAGAAAAGAAGATACAGTCCGGATCACAGCGGAAGCGGACATTCAGCTGGATCAGATGATCGATATTCTTAGGACGAAACTGGTAAAACGGTCGATTGATCCCAGGGTGATGGATATCGGTGATCAGGAACATGTTGGAAAGCTGCTGCATAAAAACATCAAAATCCAGGAAGGAATCGAAAGCCTTCTCGCGAAAAAAGTCGTCAAAATGATCAAAGATAAAAAGATGAAAGTTCAAGCGGCGATTCAGGGCGAGAAGGTCAGGGTAACCGCAAAGAAACGGGATGATCTGCAGCAGGTGATGAGTATGCTAAAGGAAGAGGAAATCGACACCCCTCTGCA
>JABIVN010000277.1 GCA_018667205.1 Gammaproteobacteria bacterium
ACGCAAGGCAAGGCAACCTGCGGTATTTTCCCCAGGGACATTGCAGAAACTAAGTCTGCGCAGGTCAATCAGTATGCGCAGGAAAACCAACATCCGCTGATTTCAGAAATTGAAGCAGTAGAAGACGATGACAATTAGAGGAAGACATTACCTACTATGTTAAGCACAGAACTTGAAGTAACTCTGAACCTGGCTTTTAAAGATGCCAGGCAAAAGCGGCATGAACTGATGTCTGTTGAGCATTTGTTGCTATCCTTATTGGACAACACCTCTGCTATTACTGTGCTCGGTGCATGTGGTGCAGACATCGCAAAACTTCGAGCAGAACTGGAAGAGTTTCTTGATGCGACAACACCGCTGATTCCTCAAAATGAAACAGATCGCGAAACCCAGCCGACACTTGGTTTTCAGCGCGTGTTGCAGCGGTCAGTATTTCATGTGCAGTCCAGTGGCAAAAAAGAGGTCGATGGCGCGAACGTACTGGTCGCGATCTTTAGCGAACAGGAAAGCCACGCTGTGTTTTTGTTGAAGCAACAGGATGTTAATCGCATCGATATTGTTAATTTCATCGCTCATGGTGTCGGTAAAGAAGGGGAGGAGTCTGAGACGCCAAGGGAAGGTGTTCCAGAAGGAGAGGACGAAGCCGAGAAGCAGGTTAGCGCGCTGGAGTCCTACGCAACCAATTTGAACGAGCAAGCCAAAAAAGGGCTGATCGACCCGCTGATAGGTCGAAGCTCGGAAGTTGAACGGGTCATTCAAACGCTATCCCGTCGACGCAAAAACAACCCATTGTTAGTAGGCGAGTCTGGCGTCGGGAAGACGGCCATTGCGGAAGGCCTTGCCAAATTAATCGTTGACGGGCAGGTGCCCGATATCATCAAAGAAAGTACGGTTCATGCACTTGACCTGGGTGCGTTGCTTGCGGGCACCAAGTATCGGGGTGATTTTGAGAAGCGGCTGAAGTCGCTGTTAAATGAACTGAAAGAAACGCCTCACCAGATTCTTTTTATTGATGAGATTCACACCATCATTGGGGCAGGAGCCGCATCTGGCGGCGTAATGGATGCATCGAACTTGCTTAAGCCATTGCTCGCGTCAGGAGAGATACGTTGTCTTGGCTCGACCACCTACCAGGAATACAGGGGGATCTTTGACAAGGACAGGGCTTTGTCCCGTCGCTTCCAGAAGATCGATGTAAATGAACCTAATGTCGAAGATACCTATAAAATTCTTAAAGGGCTCAAGACTCGCTACGAAGAGCACCACCAGCTTAAGTACACTGACCGTGCCCTGCGAGTCGCCGCGGAGTTAGCCGACAAGTATATTAATGACCGCTTTATGCCGGATAAGGCAATCGATGTTATTGATGAAGCAGGTGCCTTTCAGCAACTGCAGCCACCGAGTCGCCGCAAAAAGCAGATTTCTGTTAGTGACGTCGAACAGATAGTTGCCAAGATAGCGCGCATACCACCCAAGACGGTTTCCAGCACCGATAAATCGGCACTTAGGGACCTTGAGACTAACTTGAAGATGGTGATCTTTGGCCAGGACCCCGCGATCAACAGCTTGTCCAGTGCCATAAAACTGTCTCGAGCAGGCTTAAAAGAAGAGGGCAAACCTATCGGTTCGTTCTTGTTCAGCGGCCCAACGGGTGTCGGTAAAACCGAGGTCTGCCGCCAGTTGGCGAATATTATGGGGATCGACCTGGTGCGCTTTGATATGTCCGAATACATGGAGCGCCATACGGTATCCAGGTTGATAGGCGCACCGCCTGGATACGTCGGTTACGACCAGGGTGGGCAGTTAACAGAGGCAATAACAAAGCAACCGCACTGTGTGTTGTTGCTGGATGAAATAGAAAAAGCGCACCCCGAGGTATTTAACCTGTTACTGCAGGTTTTCGATCACGGCACGTTGACCGATAACAATGGCCGTAAAGCGGATTTCCGAAACGTCATTATTGTCATGACCACCAATGCCGGCGCTCAGGAAATGAGTCGAAATTCTATTGGTTTCCAGCTTCAGGATAACGCCACGGACGGCATGGAAGTGCTTAAGAAAATGTTTACGCCAGAGTTCAGGAACAGGCTTGATGCGATTATTCCGTTTGCTTCACTGTCCAAGGATGTCATCAAGACGGTCGTCGACAAGTTCCTGGTTGAGATTCAGGTGCAACTGGATGACAAGAAGGTTCAACTTGAGGTTTCCGACGAAGCGCGAGTATGGCTTGCGGATAACGGCTATGACGAAAAAATGGGTGCAAGACCCATGCAGCGCCTCATCCAGAATCGTATCAAAAAGGATCTGGCTGAAGATATCCTGTTTGGAAAACTTTCAAATGGGGGAGGCGTGGTTCACGTGACGGTAGAAGATGGGGACCTGTCCCTCGTGATCGAGGAACCTGAGA
>JABIVN010000278.1 GCA_018667205.1 Gammaproteobacteria bacterium
CTTTTTTAAAAATATTGACCTCATTAATGAGGGCGAGGTACACCAGGCCGGAAAGGTAGTAGGCCTCGCTATCATTTGGGTGCTGCGGATGAAAGTCCTCAAGGGTATCTGAGGCGTCATCGAAATCACCAGCTTGATATTGCACCCTTGCAAGATGAAAAAAGACATCACGGTCCGGTTGTTCCTTGGATAGTTTGCTCAGGGTTTTTATTGCTTGATCGTAGTGGCGTTCGTCGGCGGCTTTTAAAGCAGTAATCAGCGTGTCGTTAGCAAAAACAGGATTGGCGAGCACCCAGCAAGCTATCAATGTTGTGAAAGATTTTATCAGCATAAGGTATTTGGGCTAAGTTTCTTTAGGGCGCAGATAGGATTAAAACTTAAGTCACGGCTGATTCCCAGCCTCTATCATGGCTCTGATTAAGTGTTTATCTTTTCCCTAAGGCGCGGATGGCGAAATTGACCGGTTTCAGCCTGGGGCAACCACTTGCGGTTCCGATGCGCTTGGCGGCGACTTCGCTGGGCTGTTAGCCACCGCCAACATAGATCCAAACTGTGAAAACCTTGGTGGGGCTAGAACAACTGTTCTGAACATCCCATTGTCCGATCAGTGGGTCGCTGGATAATGCTGACCCAGTTATAGGAGGCTTCTGTAGGTTCCAGTACAAAGTGCTCGACAACCTGAGTTGATAAGTGAGCACTCAGCTTCCGAACCGAGGTTTTCATTGTCCGGAGGGTGTCGTGCAAATCGCTTCAGCGCAAGAAACTCGAGCCTTTCTGCAGATATAGCCGAATAGGTGTCATCACCGACTCGAATCAGTTCACTTGTCGTGAGATGATCGAAATCTGTTATCGGAATATAAACGTCAAGGAAGCGACTATGAAATCTCCTATTTGTGAAAAACTCGGTATCGAATTCCCGTTGATTGCCTTTACTCACTGCCGCGATGTTGTTGTTGAAGTGTCCAAGGCTGGCGGTATGGGTGTTTTGGGCGCCGCAGGTTTCGGGCCAAAACAGTTGGAAATAGAACTTGCGTGGATCGACGAGCATATCGATGGCAGGCCTTATGGCCTGGATCTAATAGTTCCAACCAGTATGGCGAACAAAGACGAATCCCAATCTCCAGAAGAAGTCAGCGCTATGGTGTCGGATGAACACAAGAACTTCGCAGCGGGTGTCCTGGCAAGGCACAATGTTGATACCACTGATGTGTACGAAGGGGTGTCACGTGGTCATGGTGGCTTTCTTGGAGAAAAGCGTGCAGAGGGCATTATGGATGTTGCGTTTGCTCATCCCATAAGCCTGATTGTTAATGCGCTGGGCGTTCCACCAGCCTACATGCTGCAGATGGCGAAAGAGAAAGGGGTGCTCTGTGGTGCGCTTGTTGGTGCCAAGCATCATGCGATCAAACAGGCGGAAGCTGGTGTGGATATTTTGATCGTGTCGGGTACAGAGGCAGGTGGGCATTGTGGTGAAGTTTCCACAATGGTGCTAGTACCTGAAGTTTCAGCGGCCGTCGCGGTCTACCCTGATGTTTCTGTGTTGGCGGCAGGTGGTATCGTCACCGGACGTCAGATGGCGGCTGCCATGGCGATGGGCGCGCACGGGGCCTGGACGGGTTCCGTCTGGTTAACCACTCAAGAGGCGGAGACGTCACCCATTATCAAGGAAAAATTACTCTCAGCTGGCTCCAGCCAAACGATTCGAACAAAGAGTCGTACCGGGAAATATTCAAGGCAGGTTCGATCGCCCTGGACTGATGCATGGGAAAGTGCAGAGGCGCCAGAGCCATTACCGATGCCACTCCAATCTTTGGTGAGTGAACCTGCATTAAATAAGATCGTTAAACTCGCGGAAGCCGGTCACCAGGGCGCGAAGCAACTGGCGACCTACTGGGTGGGTCAGGGGGTTGGCATGATGAATCAAAGCTTGTCTGCAAAACAGGTGGTGTACGATTTCATGGAGGATTTTCTGGCGGCCAATGAAAGACTACAAGGTTTTATTGATGACTGATCATGACATAGCAACGGAAATTGTTTTTGAGGATGAAGCGGTCCGAGTTTGGAACCAGGTTGTGCGAGGTGGAGAAGATATTCCAAAACACGAACACAAGCATGACTATTTTTTGCTAAACATCTCGGGAGAGGGGCCAATTCATGTTCAGTTTCACGATGGAACAGGAGGCTCCCTTGGAGAAAAGTTTGAGTTTTTCCCCAAGCCAGGTTCTTCTGATTTTATTAAGAAGGGTCACATTGAAACTGCCCACAATGCTGGCGGTGATTATCATGCTGTTTTGGTTGAGCTAAAGAAGCGTTAGGCAATAGAAAGGACTGTCTGTTATGAGCAAAATTGTACTAGTGACTGGTGGCGCGAGGGGGATAGGTCTTGGTATTGTGCATGCGTTTGCGGCGGCTGGGCATCGAGTCATGATTGCCGACCTTGGGCACACCGACGCAGACTGGAATTATAACCTTGCAGATGCTGACCAGGTTGAAGCAGCACTCAAAAAAGAAGCCGCAGTGGGCGAGGTTGATGCCTGCGAGGTGGACGTTACTAACTTCGAGAGCTGTCAGAAAGCCGTAGCCGCGACGGTGGAACGTTTTGGCGGGCTCGATATTCTTGTTAACAATGCCGGTGTTCTTGGTACCGGGCCAATTTCGGAGTTTGATGAAGGCGAGTGGGACAAGATCTTCGCGGTCAACACCAAGGGTATTTTTCTCATGTCAAAAGCGGCTCTGGAAGCACTCAAGACTTCTGGTGATGGAGCGATCGTGAACACCGCATCGATAGCGGGCAAAGAGGGTAATGCGAACATGTCCGCTTATTGTGGAAGCAAGTTCGCCGCGATTGGCATCACGCAATCCCTGGCATTAGAGCTCGCGCCGTTTAACATCACCGTGAATGCAATCTGCCCCGGTATTGTCGGTACCGCCATGTGGCTGGAGCACCTGATTCCGTCGAACAGCACCGATCAAAACGAGAAAAACGAGAATTTCGAGAAGGCCGTCATCAAGAGAATTCCGCTTGGCCGTCCGCAGACAACAGAGGATATGGGCCAGGCGGCCCTTTACCTGGCGACAGCTAGGAATGTCTCCGGCATTGCCTTGACCGTCGCCGGAGGGATGACTATGTCATAACGGGAAGTGTCATAACGGGAAGTGTCATAAAAGAAAAGGCCTTGAATATCGCCACACTAGCTTAAAACGAGCTATGTTGCTGGAAGGTTCTTGGTGGTCCTTGCGTCGATAAAGCGTCAATGGTGCAACCCATCTTCTGCCCTACATAGCGACCAGCCAGAGAATTTTAAAGGCAACCTCGGGTA
>JABIVN010000279.1 GCA_018667205.1 Gammaproteobacteria bacterium
GCATTTTTTGGTTTGGCGCAATTGTCACCGTTTACCAAAGAGTCAAAGGCCTGGAGTGACCTGATGGCGCTGCCGACCGTGAGCGATCGAGTGGATGCGCTTCGGCATCAAGAAACGCGAATGCGGCTTATCAAAGAAGGCAAGGCGATCGGGCATTTTTCGAAAATGGCCCATATGCTGCACCCCTTTGGCATGGATGAAACACCGGACCTTGATTTTGAGCGCAAATCATCCTTGCAACAGTTAGCTGATGCCGCCGGATGTGATCCGGTAGAAATGTATGTTGATCGACTCGTGGCCTCTGAAGGTCGGGAGCTGTTTAATTATTGGGCATTTGGCGGCGCGCTCGAAAATCAATGGAAATATATGCAGTTAGATCATGTCATTCCCATGTTGGGTGACGCTGGGGCGCATGTCGGTATTTTTACTGATACCGATTCGCCAACGGTCTTGCTGAGTGAGTTGACTCGTAAGCACAAAGTCTATTCGCTACCCGAGGCGATTCATAAAATCACTCAGCAATCTGCTGACGTGTTGGGGCTGAAAGATCGCGGGGTATTGAAAGAGGGTTATGTCGCGGATATTAATGTCATTGATTACGATCGGTTAGCGACCCATCATCCAGAGTATGTTCATGACTTCCCTCATGGCGGGGGTCGATATATCGTAAAAAGCACTGGGTACACCGCGACCTTGGTCGCAGGACAGGTTGTGGTAGAGAACTGTCAACATACAGGTAATCGACCCGGCCAAGTGATCCGAGAATTTGAGCGAGGTTAACGTTGATTTTTTTACCTGTTGTTTTTTATTGTCGTGGAACCTGGTACCCCGACCCTACAGCAACATTGCCAATAGGCTTTAAACGGCGGGGAGCCTTTTTGAGGTAGCCGGTGTTCAGTCAAAAGGGCAGCGGGCTACATAGCGAGAAAATCAGTACAATACTGGGGGGATTTGTTTGGTTATCTGGTCTCATCAATCTTGGGGATACAGTCATACCTCCTCCTGGCCCCTATTGTTAATGGTGTTTTTTACCCTTTTAAATTCCACCCAGGCAGTTTGGCCCCTAACGAGAAGTTTGCCGTGCTTCGGTGGTTGATTTTGCATTGCATTCCAGCCTAGGCTTAATTAAATCTAATAAAAAAAACCAGTCACGAAAGGCGTAAATTCATGAAAACAAAAACCTCCCAAGCACCTGGTGTCGAAACTAAAAAAACTTATTGCCGTATCTGCCACAATTATTGTGCAATGGAAGTCGATGTCTTGGACGGTAAACCGATTGCTGTGAGAGGAGATACCAGTGACCCGGTATATGGAGGCTATACCTGTATAAAAGGCCGTCAACTTCCAAATGCCTATGATCATGAATCAAGAATCACCCAACCGCTTAAGAAATTAGCGGACGGTAGTTGGCAAGAGATCTCATCCGCGCAGGCGCTAGACGAGATCGCTGACAAGGTTAAGGAAATTATTGTTGCGGACGGCGCGAGATCGATCGCAACCTACTGCGGGACCTACTCGTTTCAAGAGTCTGCTGCGCTCGCCGTATCTAGAGCCTTTCATGACGGCATTGGGTCCCCATCTTACTATACTTCAGTCTCCATTGATCAGCCTGCAAAAGGCATTGCCCTGTCAAGGTTTGGTGTTTGGGCCGGTGGCCCCCACAGTTTTGAGGGCGCAGACGTTGCATTGATCGTCGGTTGCAACACCTTGATATCGCATTTTGCACCTTATGGAGGAATACCGCCTTTCAGTCCAAGGAAAGCCCTAAATAGAGGCTTGAAAAACGGTATAAAGATGATCGTTATTGATCCTCGCAAGACAGAGGTCGCCCGAAAAGCTCATATTCACCTGCAAGTGCGCCCTGGGGAAGACCCAACGCTACTGTGTGGCATTGTTAAAGTAATACTGGACGAAAATCTCTATGATGCGGCGTTTTGCGAGCAGTTCGTTGATGGTGTAGAAGAGCTGCGCGAGGCGGTGAAAGACTTCACGCCGGAGTATGTGGAGTTAAGAGCTGGGGTTCCGGCAGAGCTTGTTGTCGAAGCCGCCAGAGTTTGGGCTAATGGCAAGCAGGGCACCGCGACAGCTGGTACCGGACCCAACATGGCGCCCAGAGGTAATATTATGGAACACCTGCTGCATGTGCTAAACACGCTTTGCGGCCGTTTTAACAAAGAAGGAGATAAAGTTCCGAATCCCGGTGTTTTGTCGCCAACCGGTAATCGTAAAGCAGAGGTGATCGCTCCTTGGGCTGCGTTCGGCAAAGATTTTCCACAATCCCGTATTCGTGGTTTGAGCGAGTGTTGCGGTGAGATGCCTACAGCGGCCTTAAACGACGAGATACTTGAACCCGGTGAGGGGCAAGTCAAGGTGCTCTTCAATATCGGTGGAAACCCGATGGTCGCTTTTCCAAATCAGCACAAGACGGTTCGAGCGATGAAAGCTTTAGAGTTACTTGTTTGTATAGACGTTAAAATGTCAGCAACGGCGGTGATGGCCGACTACATATTACCGGGAAAAATATGTTTAGAGCGAGATGATGCGCCAGTAATGGCGGATACGTGGTTCGACGTTCCTTACACGCATTATGCTGAAGCGATCGTAGAGCCCAATGGCGATTTAATAGAAGAATGGGAGTTCTATTGGGAGATCGCTCATCGGCTTGGGATCGAACTAAATTTAGGCGGGGGCATTCTGCCTATGGACGCTGCCTTTGGTGTGGCAACAGGCGGGACAATCCCAACAGACCACAAACCCACTAAATTTGAGGTTTTAGAGCTGGTTACAACGGGCACAAAGGTACCGTTGCAGGAGATAAGAGCTAAAAAGGGCGGGTTTGTTTACGAAAGCATCGAGTGCATCGTGGAGAAGGGCGACTCGACCGCCAGACTTCAGCTAACCCCGTCAGGCATAGAAAGTGACATTCGTGAAATCAGAGAAGAGAAGTTGTCGACAACCGGAATCCCGGAAAAAGACGGAACTTACACCCATTTGCTTACCAGCAGGCGCCTAAACCATGTTTATAATTCATCAGGGCAACAATTTGAAGCAGTGAAAGAGAAAGGCACCACCAATCACGCGCATATGCACCCTGATGATCTCTTAAAGTTAGCGTTGGTGTCTGGTGATTTGGTCCAGATCCGTGGCCCGGGCGGCCGAGTAACTGCGGTGACGAAAGCAGAAACATCGATCCAGCAAGGTGTCTGTTCGCTGGCTCACGGTTGGGGTTTCCACCCGGACTACGACGACAACGAAAATGTTCGTGAGATCGGTGCTAGTTCCAATCGTTTGATATCTGACGAAGCCGAATATGACCCAATCTCAGGAATGGCCCGCCAAAGTGCTATTCCGGTGACTATCACGGCGCTATAGGTGATATGAAATAAAGCTTTTGCTGTTAACTTGTCTTAGGCGCAATAGCGTGTCGGCAGGTTAATAGCGCGTCATCGTGTCTGAGGATCCGTGCAAAAAGCACCCGCATTAAGAAGTGCGGCCGGACAATGTGTGGTAGATCCTCTGTCATCAAGGTAAATAAACGAGATTACAGATGACGTGTAAACGTTAACGTAAAGTGCTGGTTTGTCAGGCAGGTGAGTAAGACCGGCGTGAGCTACGAACGGTGGCATCCAGATCTCAATTCAACGAAAAACCGAGGCCCTAATGAGCGAAGTGCTAGAAAAACTAGAACAATGTCCTATTCATGAATTAAGTCCGATGCATCCGGATTTGTTGCGCTGTCCTGCTGCCTTGAACAAGCGCCTTCGCGACGAAGCGCCTGTATTTCAGGACCCTTCCTCCGGTATCTATTTTATTTCTCGATTCGATGATGTGGTCGCAATGTCCCAAGACTCAAAAACATTTTCTAGTGTGATGGGCGGTGCCACAACGCGAGCGGTCGAATCTTCAGAACCGGAGGTTGTGGAAATCATGGCGCAAGGATATGCGGATGTGCCGACGATGCTTACTCAGGATCCGCCGTTGCAGCGCCGATACCGTAAGTTTGTTGACGGGGTGTTTGCGCCAAGCGCGCTGAATGCGCTTGAACCAATGATCGACTCGATTTCGCATGAACTCATTGACCGTATTGAAGACAAAGGAGAATGTGAGTTTCTGAGCGAGTTTGGGGTGCCGTTGCCTCTAACAGTGATCGCTTCCCAAATCGGTGCTCCCATAGAAGACCTCCCTAAGCTACGGCGATGGACCGAAGCTTTTATCGATAATCTAAGTCAACAGGTAGACCTGGAGGGCAGAATTAAAACGGCTAAAAGTATTGTCGAGTTTCAACACTATTTTATTTCGCGCTTGGAAGAACGTCGCGACAAACCTCAGGACGACATTTTGTCCAAGATCGTCAACGCCAGCATAGAAGGCGATCTGCCACTGAATAACGGTGAATGTCTATCAATGCTGAACCAGATATTGGTCGCCGGCAACGAGACAACGGGTGCCGCGCTAACTCAGGGCATTCTATTATTGATCGACAACCCTGATCAATACGAAATGATCAAGGCTGATCCTTCACCCCAGATGATTGCGAATTTTGTAGAGGAAGTGCTGCGGGTCTCAAGCCCGTCCGCGAATATGTATCGCCGCACGACGCGCGATGTCGAAATGCATGGGGTCAGCATTCCTGAGGATTCAATCTGTTTCGCTCGGTTCGCCTCAGCAAACCAAGACGAGAGTCAATTTCAGGACGCGCTAAAGTTTGACATCACTCGTGACAACTTGAAGACCCATGTCGCATTCGGCAAAGGAGTGCATCATTGTTTGGGTGCGGCTCTCGCTCGGCGTGAAATGAACGGTGGTTGCAAAGTCCTGTTCCAACGTCTTGAGAATTTTCGTCTGCAGCCAAACGACGAAGCCCCCGAGTTTATGGCCAACGCGTTATTACATGGCCTAGAACGCCTGAATATTGCGTTCGACGTTCGTCGTTAGCGACACATGGGTGGCACTTAACAGATACCGTCTTTGAATTTTTGATCTTGATGGAAGGGTCAGGAAGTTCGTCTCACCAAAGAAATTCCGCAATTTTTGCAGTGAAAGCGTCGTTTTCCGCGAAAACGCCGCTGGGATTTATAAAGTAGCCGCAAAAATGTCCGTAGGAGATATAGCATCGCTGATTCAAATTTAATCACAATACCAGGGGGCAGGGATGTCCCTGTTAGTGATGAGGTTTATCGGGCTTTCAAGGAACTCAACGTTGAAATCGGCCTACTGAAAGAACGCCTGGAGGATTACGAGGGTCCAGAGGCGTTAGGAAAGCGAGGTATTAACTCCAAAGTTGTGCGCCGATTGACCGCAGTGCTTTACCAGTGCCTTGGTCTTGATCATTTGAGACTGGCGCTGCTAGCTGAAGGCGCTGGTTTCGATTGGGTTCTGGCAGGATTATGGGCGATTGACGCTGCGGAAGTGTCGGATCAGGCTGGCAGCGGTGCCTTAATGGATGACCTGGAGCGCCAACTAGCGTTGCTGGCGGATGAAGTTGAGATCGGCTTCGATCAACACAAAGCGTTCGCCTTTGCACTGCGCTACCATGAGGCTCGTCTGGCACAGGAGAATAAGATTGCTTCCGATAGATATGCCAGAACAAACGATTAAGGGTTGAAAATGAAGTGTCGCCCACGATCATTACCGACGGCAGCGGTAAGAAAAGGATAATCAAATGGCCTCTGGCCCTAATTCAAAAATAATGCGGCATAGCCCTTTTCGAGTTGGGTATCGCCTGCGCCATCGAGGGAATTAGCGGGTACTGTGAGTTTCCGAGTGATTTTCAGGTGCCGTTGCCCTAGCCGGCAGAAACTTCAACGAC
>JABIVN010000280.1 GCA_018667205.1 Gammaproteobacteria bacterium
TATCTACTGATGGGCGGCGAGTTGTTGGTTCGAGGCGCGCTGGGTTTGTCCAAGGAAAGAAATATCTCCCCTGTCGTTGTTGGTATGACTGTCGTTGCCATGGGTACTTCAGCACCAGAACTAATGGTTTCTACTTTCTCTGCCTTGTCTGGCTATCCAGGTATTGCGATTGGCAATGTCATAGGATCCAACATCGCTAATGTGCTCCTGGTGATTGGTGTTCCGGTGATGATTTACCCTATTTCCTGCGGTCAGGAGGGTCTGTCACGACAAACAAGCCTGATGGTTGCGGTATCCCTGATGTTTATTGTCATGTGTGTGTTCCAGCCCATTACCTTTCTGGAAGGAGTTTTACTGGTGACGCTTCTGGTGATATTCCTGGTTATGGCGACAAGGGGCTCTGAACTTATCCCAATGGATGATCCAGAGGAAGAGATGGACAGGGGACTCGGACTGCCGACCTACCCGAGCACCATTACGCTTTTTATTGTGCTGGGGGTTATTGCTCTGCCGCTTGGGGCGGACCTGGTGGTAGAAGGTAGTATTGGTCTTGCTTCCTCCTGGGGGGTATCAGAAGCGGTCATCGGTCTTAGTTTGATTGCGGTTGGTACTTCTCTGCCAGAGCTAAGTACAACGGTTATTGCGGCACTGCATAAAAGTTCCGATGTGGCCATTGGCAATGTTGTTGGCAGCAATGTGTTTAATATTCTTGCCATTCTGGGCATCACGTCGCTACTGACAGACATTCCGGTTGACCCATCGTTCCTGCGATTCGATGTTTGGGTCATGTTCGGATGCGCGATTCTGCTTTGGATATTCGTTCTCACGAAGCGGACGATCGGCCGCGTAGCCGGCGGGTTGTTCCTGGCGGGATACTTTTCTTATCTCACGATCATCTACTAGGTTCGTTGCCTAAACCCGGATTGCGCCAATAGCATCAAGCTGGCGAGACATGTGAGCGCTGCGTTTTGCCATGACCATAAACATATCGTTGCCGCGTTCGGTTTCTCCCACGATCATGGAGGCGATCACGGCCATGATCATCCCAGCAGGTGCGTAGTGTCGGTAATAATGCCAGCATTCATCCCAGTCCATGGATACGTTATAGCCTGACAAGGTGTCGAAGTACTGCCTCACCAGTTCTTCTTCGAGTCTTCCACGTTCGTCTTCGATGACAGAAGTTCCCATAAAATAACTGACATCCCCAAGTGCGCAGTCAAACGCGGGGGACTGCCAATCGACGACCGCCAGAGGGTAGGGTCCGCCAAACATCATGTTATCTAGCCGGTAATCGATGTGTATCAGCGTTTGTTCTCCCGGGTAACTGGACATGTAAGCCTCAAGATTGTCACCGACAAGCCGAACCATTTCTTTTTCGTCATCCGTTAAGCGTGGGCCGTATCTGGTAAGGAAGCCCGGACTCACCATGTCGTATAGTGCTTTAATGCTATCAGCGCCGTTCCGTCGGTTGCTGATTAACAGGTCATCAACTATAGAGCTGTCACCCCACAATGGGCCATGCAGGTGGGCTAGTTGCGTCATGGCGAGATGAGCCTGCTGATATCCACAACCACCAAGCTGGTCGCCCTGTTCCCCGGGGGCAAGGTCTTCCATCATGATGACAAAGTCGTGAGTCTCATTACTAGCGCCTGTAAAGAACACCTCAGGCGTCTGGATTGAAACTTTAGACTGCAGGTGCTCGTAAAAGTGAACTTCTCTGATGTAATTGGACGTGTCGATACCTGTCTGGCGACTCACTGGATCAGTCGACGGGAACTTGCCGACAACCGTCTTTGGGATATCACCGGACCCGGTTAACTCAAACCGAACATTCTCCCCGACCTGGCCGGTGCCAATTGATTTCGCCTTGTAGCTGGAAACAGCGCCGTTAACGCCTGCTTGCTGAAAAATATCGGTCAGCCATTCAGCAGTGATGGCAGAAGGTTCACTAATAATGGGCGGTGTCGGCATCTTTTTTCCAGCGGGTCAGGGTGCTTCACTATAGGAACCGTTGACCGGTCCTGCAAGTCGTGTAGAGTCATCGACTGTTCAGTCGTCTACAGCCTATGTCTATCCGAAAATTCTCCTTTACTACGGCGATTGCCATCGTTATTGCCAATATGATCGGCACAGGGGTGTTCACCAGCCTGGGCTTCCAACTGCTTGATATACAGTCAACGTTTGTCGTCATGATGCTATGGCTAATTGGCGGGGTGACAGCGCTTTGTGGCGCTCTGACCTACGCTGAGTTAGGCACGCGCTTACCCCGGTCTGGCGGGGAGTACAACTTTCTGACCGAGATTTATCATCCCGGAGCGGGTTTTGTATCCGGCTGGATATCTGCCACCGTTGGCTTTGCGGCGCCGACGGCGCTGGCTGCTATGACTTTTGGGGCTTACCTTGAGGCGAGCCTCCCTGGATTATCAAGTACGGTCATGGCGTCGATTCTTGTTATTGGATTGACAATCGCTCATGCCTATTCACGGGCGGCAAGCGGCGGTATTCAGACGGTGTTCACGATCATTAAAGTGATACTCGTACTGGTTTTCGTGGCGCTCGTTGCCATCGCGGTGGAATCCCCCCAACCGGTGCGCCTGTTGCCCGCCGAGGGTGACGGAACGCTGATGCTAAGCAGTGCTTTTGCGGTGTCACTGATTTACGTTAACTACGCCTTTACGGGTTGGAACGCGGCAACTTACATCATCAGTGAAGTTGAAGAACCGCGGAAGAATATTCCCATTATTCTTTTTGTTGGTACGCTCACCGTGTTATTGCTTTACCTAATGCTTAATTATACTTTTCTTTATGCTGCGCCCATTCAGGCAATGGAAGGCAAGTTGGAGATAGGCGTCATCGTCGCACGCTATGCTTTTGGGGAAACAGGCGGCATGATTATGGGTGTGGTGCTGGCGACGCTACTGATATCAACGGTCAGTGCAATGATTATTGCCGGGCCACGGGTGCTGCAGGTCATTGGTGAAGACTTTCGTCTGTTCAGGTTCCTGTCCAGAAAAAACGATAACGATATTCCTATGGTAGCGATCGTTGTTCAGTCAATCGTAACGCTTTTTTTCATCCTGACGTCGACGTTTGAATCGGTGCTGGTTTTTTCAGGTTTTGTGATGGGGCTGAACACTTTGTTCGCCGTAGCTGGCGTCTTCGTGTTGCGATTCAGGAACCAAGGGGCAGACGGCTACAGGACGTGGGGATACCCGGTAACGCCACTTATTTTTCTTGGTCTGATGGCCTGGACGCTTACCTACATTTTGATCAACAGGCCAGAAGAAGGGATTGCAGGCCTGATCATTGTGAGCGTCGGCGCCTTGTTGTACGTTGGCACCGAACGAGTCAACCGGAAACCCGCCGCCTAGTCAGTACGCTTACTTTTTGGCAATGGCGCGAAATCACCGGGTCTGTTGTCTGCATTAGCGGCCATTGCTTCCTGGATTTCTTCTAGCTTAAACATACTTGCGTTCCATATGCTGATGTAATCCAGCCCGTCAGCCGTCGTGTGGTCGCGGGCGTAGTTGATCATCCGCTTACAACCGTAGACTGCCATAGGCGCTTTGCTGGCGATATCTTCTGCAATTTTCATGACTTCCTTGAGCATGGTTTCCTGGTCAGGATAAACATGATTCACCAGCCCCATAGATTTAGCTTCGCTCGCACTGACGCGCCTGCCTGTGTAGGCCATTTCGCGGACATATCCTTCAGGTATTAATTTAACCAGTCTTGGAAAGGTACCGACATCTGCGGTCATGCCGATGTTGGTTTCGAAAATGGTCACGAAGGCGTCTTCAGTTGCGTACCGAATGTCACATGCGGTAATCAGGTCCACACCGCCACCAATAGCGCCGCCCTGAATGCAGGCAAGAACAGGGATACGAGCTTCTTCGATACAGTTAAATGAGCCTTGCATATGTAAAACATTGTCATAAAACGCTGCGGCAGCCTGTAGTTTACGTTTTTTCTCATCACCTTCTGGTGGTTGTTCAGCACCACCGAATGACGTGAGGTCGAGTCCGGCTGAGAAATGTGGTCCTGTGGATGATAAGACAATCACCCGAGCCTTTGCGCCACGGTCGATGTCCTTGATGATTTCAGGTAGCTCGCGCCAGAAATCAGCGTTCATGCTGTTTCGTTTGTCTGGGCGATTCAATAGGACGTGCGCTATGTTGTTTTCGATAGAAACCTTAAAGCATTTGTAGGACATTCTGGTTCCGAGTGTTGTTGATGTGATTTCGGCGTTGATGATACCACTAGTTTTTAGATGACCGCGCGGTCCTTCCAGAAAGGTAAAACCTCCTTGGACTGGGGCAACCACCAAAAATAAAGCTGTAGCCACTCTTTGGAGCCCATGGATAAACAACATGCTGCAGCTTCAAACGCTTTCCGCAACGGGCAGTACCGACGAAATTTTTGGCATTACTACCCGTGATGGTGCCGTTATTTTGACTTTAGTATTTCAGCCTGCCGACGTACTAGCTTCTTGGAGGGAAGAGTATCTGCGGATAAATAATCGTTAGAAAGCTTGTCTCTAACGAGTAAGGTCGGGGAGGGTTGCTGGCGGTGCTGCGGTCTCCGGATGTAGCAGTTTCGCAAGGATTTCCAGGCCGTCCACGAGTCTCGGGCCAGGCCTGCTGAAATAGGCATTACCATCTAGAATATAGACTTGCCCGTTCTTTACCGCCGTCAAAGCGTTGAAGTCAATGCGAGCTTTGAGTGATTCAAGGTCGCTGGTTGCTCTTTCTTTATCAAGACCGCAAAGAGCGACAATGAGGACATCTGGGTCTGCTTCGACCAGCGTGTTGTCACTAATCATTTCCGAGGGTCGGTGCTTATTACCGAAACTGTCGATCCCTCCTGCGTACTCGATGATCTCAGGGGTCCAGTGTCCAGCATTGAACAAAGGGTCGATCCACTCGATAAACCCTACCGTCGGTTTATTGTCTGTGTTAATTCGAGCGGTCGCGTGCCTGACTTTTTGAACCCTGCTTTCCAGCGATTGTCTGTAACGAAGCGCTGACGCCTCGCAATTAGCGACTCTTCCAACGAGTGAAATCGTGTCAAAAACTTCAGTCAACGTCATGGGTTCAAGGTTAACCAGGTTAGGTGTCCCCGGTAATCGTTCAATGACAGAGAGGACTTCGTCTTCGGAGACTGCGCAAACGTTACAAAGCGCTTGAGTTAAAATCAGGTCAGGTGCCAGTTCCTTTAGCAGCGGTTCGTTTAGGGTGTACAGAGGGGTGCTGGACGCCATTTGCTCACGAACGGCGGAGTCGATTTCCCGACTAGGGGTATTATGGTCGATAATGCTGCTCGTCACGTGCGGCAGTTGTTCGATTCCCTCAGGGTAGTCACATTCGTGGCTGACGCCTACAATATAGTCACGCAATCCGAGGGCACAAACGATTTCAGTGGCGCTCGGGAGTAGCGTAACGATCCGCTTAGCTGACATATCCTGAGGTTCTTTGGTGAGTATATGATCCGACGATACCAGAACTCTTGGTACCATGGGGAAAGTCACCTGCAATTGTCCTTTGCAGAAAATTGGCCAACAGCAGGGAACTTTCGGTAAACATCAATCGAACCATCGCTAGGGTAAGACGTAAATGCCGTCGCTACCACTTCAGCCTAAAACCGAGATGGCCACCAACGCCTGGCGAGGCGAATCCGTAAACCTGCTCGTAGTCTTCGTCGGCAATGTTTTCAATTCTTGCGGTGACGGTGACCAGATCATTCAGGTTGTAATAACCTGACAGGCTGACCAGAGTGAAGGCATTCAGTTCCACGCGTTCCTGAAAGGGCGGGAACGGAGGAAAGAAATTGTCTTCCTGAGTACCCGTGTAGCTTACCGAGAAGTTGAGCCCGGCCTGCTGCCATCGATAGTTCATGGTTAGGGAACCGGTATGTTCAGGTCTTCGAACCTCGGTGACGTCACTGCCGTTAAAGCCCTGTTGAGTTGCGTCGAGGTAAGTGTAGGTTGCCCTAAGGTCGAACCGCTCGGACTGGGTATAGCCAAACGCCAGTTCCACGCCTTTTCGTTTAGATTCACCATCGATATTTCCAGAGGTGAAGCCTCCTGTTCCAGCATCGAAAATGAAGCCGTTGATCTCGTTTTCCAGATCTGCGTTAAAGTAGGTCATTGCAAGATCTAGCTTGTCATTGAACAGCGAAGTACGGGCACCTATTTCCCAGTGCAGTGACTCCTCGGGTTCGAGGTCAGGGTTGCCGATAAAATTGGTGAAGAATCCGAAGCGTTCCGTGAAGGTCGGGTTTTTGATGCTTTCACCGACTGATGCAAATAGCGTTGCCTGAGACAGTTTAAAATTGCCGGTCATCCTCCATGAGTCCGAGTCGTCAAATTCGGAATTTTTGTCGTGTCGACCACTCAAAGAGAAGTTGAACCTGTCGCCAACATAGCGA
>JABIVN010000281.1 GCA_018667205.1 Gammaproteobacteria bacterium
ACGTTGGTTGAAAAATGTTGTCACTTTTTTGACCTAATGACCCAGGTTATTTCAAGCAAGCCAATCAGGGTTATCGCTTCGGGTGGGCAGGATGTAAATCACCTGGATGAACTCTACAATGGCGAGACACCTGACATTATGGACAATGCTTATGTCATCGTTGAATTTTCCAATGGCGCAAGGGCATTACTCGATCTATGCATGTTTGCCGAAGGTAGCCGGCATGAACAGCATATCGCCGTCACCGGTGACCTCGGTAAAATTGAAACAACCGTACCCGGCAATGAACTGATCATTAGCAACAGAGCAAGCAACGACTTTAAAACTATTCAAATCGAATCGGACCCCCGGATCAAAGAACAAGGTCTTCATCACGGCGCCAGTTACCTTGAACATCTCGGTTTTGTCGACGCGATCTACAACAGCTCGCCCCCTGCTGTTAATGTCAGGGATGGTCTGCTGTCTGTCGTACTCGGCGTTGCAGCACAACAATCGATTGAATCCGGAAAGGCTGTCTACCTGAACGACTTACTGTGAAAGCACTTACCTGAGAGAACTTACCGACGAGAACTTACCGACGGGAACTTACCTAAAAGAACTTACCGACGAGAACTTACCTACGAGAACTTACCTACTAGAACTTACCTACTAGAACAAGGAACAACATGACATTTCAAACAATAAAAGACATGCCTGACATCGGCTTCGGCCTGTGGAAAATAGCGCCGGATCATTGTGCAGAGGTTGTCTATGAAGCGGTCAAATCGGGATACCGGCACTTTGATTCCGCTTGTGACTACGGCAATGAAACGCAGGTGGGCGAAGGACTTCAAAGAGCAATGAGCGAGGGCTTATGTTCTCGCGAGGATCTTTGGATAACAGGAAAACTTTGGAACACCTACCATCACCCAGACCATGTTCTTGCCGCGATGAACAAAAGTTTGTCAGACCTGAAACTGGATTATCTAGACCTTTACTTAATACACTTCCCTATCGCTCTGGCATATGTCCCGTTCGAAACACGCTATCCCCCAGAGTGGACTTATGATCCATCTGCGGTAATCCCTGTGATGCAGCCCGCAAATGTGTCTTTGCAAGAAACATGGCGTGCCATGGAACAACTAAAAACCCTTGGACACGTCAAACACCTGGGCATCTGTAACTACAATTCCGGACTGCTCCACGATCTGATGAACTATGCGATCGAGCCGCCGGAAATGTTACAAATAGAATCGCACCCCTACCTGACTCAGGAACGCTTGATCAAGCTAGCTCAACAGTATGGGATAGAGGTGACGGCTTTTTCACCGCTCGGCGCAAACTCTTACTTCGAACTTGACATGGCTGACCAGCACGAGTCCGTCCTTGCCCATTCCACCATCCAAACAGCGGCTTCCCGCACGCACAAAACCGCGGCACAGATCGTGCTGCGTTGGGGCTTGCAACGCGGCACATCACTGGTGGTAAAAAGTGTTAACGCGGAGCGCATGCGAGAGAACCTGTCGCTCAGTGATTTCGAGCTGACCGCCGCAGAAATGACTGCCATCTCAGAACTCAACATCAACCGGCGGTTTAATGATCCCGGTGACTTCTGCGAAGCTGCATTCGGCACCTTTTACCCTATCTACGATTGAAGATAATCCCGTGCCCTCAGCCGGTTTACCCATGCTTGCCAGCCGACAGCGAATTGGTCGCGGTATATTTTTCCTATTCCGGTATTGTCAGACGCACTTTGAGGGGCCAGGACTGATACTGCGTCTTTAGCCGCGACGCGGTGCTATTTATTGGTATGATACTCGCAAGTTATTCCATCGGAGACAACTCATGAGCTATGACCTCGTTATCAAGAACGGCATGGTGGTAGACGGATCGGGCAGTGCCAGGTATCGCGCGGACGTTGCGATTAAAGGCGGTAGAATCGCGAAGATTGGCCGAGTTAATGAAAAAGCTAAACAAACCATTGATGCAGAAGGTCATGTGGTTTCGCCCGGCTTTGTCGACGGCCATACCCATATGGACGCGCAGGTTTTCTGGGACCCGATCGGTTCCTGCTCCAGCTATCACGGCGTTACCAGTGTGGTCATGGGTAACTGCGGCTTTACCCTTGCGCCTTGCAAACAAGAGGATGCTGACCTGGTATTCCGTAACCTGGAACGTGCCGAAGACCTGTCTCGTGATGCCATGCTCGCCGGTATCGACTGGACTTGGGAAACCTTTCCCGAGTTCCTCGCCGCTGTCGACGACCTGCCCAAGGGCATTAACTACGCAGGCTACATTGGCCATTCTGCGCTGCGCACCTACACCATGGGTGAGCGAGCTTTCGAGCAAGAAGCCAGCGAAGATGAAGTCAAACATATGCAGGCGCTGGTAAAAGAAGCTATGCACGCAGGTGCGATCGGCTTTTCTACCTCACGTACCTTCAACCACACAACGGCTGACGATAGGCCGGTTGCAAGCCGTCTCGCCAATTGGGAAGAAGTTCGCGCGATCGTTAACGCTGTCGGCGAAACAGGCAAAGGCGTTTTTGAAATTGCGGGCGAGGCGCCAGGCCGTAGCCCGGAACGTAATCGAGAATATCACGATCGCCTTAGGGATCTGGCCGTCGAATCCGGAGTTACCCAAACCTGGGGCATGTTTAGCGTCAAGGCAGCACCAGATATCTGGCGGCCTTATTTCGACCTGCTAGATGAAACAGCAGCGGCCGGTGGCAGAATGTTTGCCCAGGTGCATACGCGCGGACTGAACAATATTTTATCCTTTGAAAGCGCGACACCTTATGACAACTGGGAACTGTGGAGTGATATTCGCGCCCTACCGCTAAAGGAACAAAAAGCACGGATGAGCGATCCAGCAACAAAGGCAAAGCTGGTTGAAATCGCCAACCGTGAATATACCGGACCGCGCATTGTTGGGGCCGAGATACGGCCAGCCGATTGGGATTATGTATTCCCGATGGACGACATGGTCTACGACAAACCGTCGATGGCGCAAATAGCGAGAGATAAAGGTGTTAATCCGGTCGAGCTAATGATCGATATGGCACTTGAGAAAGATATGAAGATGTTCTTCCGAACACCGATCGCGAACGAAAACCAGGATCATGTCCTGGAGATGATCAAGCATCCTCGTTCAGTGGTGACCTTTTCTGACTCCGGTGCGCACGTGTCACAAATCATGGACAGCTCTTTGCAAACCCACCTGCTGAGCTACTGGGTCCGCGAGAAAGAAGCGTTGACCCTGGAAGAAGCGGTTAAACAAATCACCTATAACACCGCCACCTTATGGGGATTACATGATCGTGGTCTATTACGTGAAGGCATGGCTGCCGATGTCGTCGTTTTTGACCCCGATACGGTAGGACCCGACATGCCTGAGGTATTGAATGAC
>JABIVN010000282.1 GCA_018667205.1 Gammaproteobacteria bacterium
CTGCGCGTGTCTGCCAACACTGCGCCTATCACCCAAACCCGATCGCTCGCCCATCCGGTATTTGATGCCGCATTCGGCGGCGCCGCCGCGGTGGGCGTACAAACCTTTACCCCGTCTCAATCGCAGACCCTGAGCGGGCTTCTAGCGGTGCACGATTGGCTGCACCCGACGGCACCCCGGCCGGGGAAAATCAGCGTTCACGGGGGCATCCATACCTTGCCCTACCCGATGGATATTGCACTTCGAGTCCGGCTGCTATTGGCTTCGCTCAATCACCAAAATTACTCGGTAGTTTACTAAAACGATAATGCAGCAATATTTGCAAAGCTTGTACCAACAGAATGCTTGCTGTTACCTCTCTCCTCTCTGTTCACCAATAGACTTATGAGCACGACAAGCGGGTACATGCTAGTTTCAATAAAGGCGGGAGTTAACCAACCGTTCAACCGAGGCGCTCGCGATTGGGGCCACTTTCTATTACTTAACGTCAAGCAAAAGGGTTGGAGCTTTAACTAGGATCTTCAGCCAACAGCCTGTCCCGGTTGATCGCGATACCGCCCGTAGCGATCTGAGTGCCATCAATGACGAATAATGAAGGGGCGAGTAAATCGAAGCTCTAAGTATTTTTTTAGTTCGAGAGAGAAAGGAGACGTTTGACCATACCGTAACAGTCGTGATCTTCTATAGCCTGATACATATAGGGCATCGTTGTTCCCCAACCCTCGGCCTCTTTTCCTTCAGGTGTCTCTCTTCCTTCAGGTGTCTCTAATATTTTAAGAACATCTGTCCCCAGGGTGATCAGTATCATCCACCAGAGGACAAAGCCCAAGCGATAGTCTTCCAGCAACATTTGGTAGGTATAAGCGGTTGCTTTGGGATTAATTTCCGTCAACCTCTGATGATATTGCTTTAAAAAGTCGAGGTCTTTTCGTCGGACCACGGGGGGATGGAGTGCTGCCATGCTTGGCTGAACTCCAGGCCAGGGGGCCCTCGAGACACTAGCTGCCAGTCGATATAAGTGATTTCGCTGGGCTCCCCGATTTGGGGTTTCGTTCTAAATAAGTTGTTCCCTCTTAAATCGATGTGCAGCAGTGTATGCGGTCTTTGGCTCAGGATTTTGTAGATTTGGCATAATAGTCGCTCTGCGTTTCCATCACAGATGAGTCTGGTCATGGGCTCCAAAGATGGCCATTTAGGCTGAAAAGGACGTTGCTTAAAAGCGTTCTCCCACAGTACAACAAAAGTGTCGATATTATCTTCGCACTCCAGTGCAGCTTCATGCATCGGAAATTTATAGCGGTTTTCCGGAAATCCAACCCAATCTAGGTCGAGCGTATCGCTTTCCCAAAAGAGAGCGTGAAACTCAGCCAGTTCCAAGATGATCTTTCGTATGTCTGCTTCCTTCGGCTGATCGGTTAATTGATCAAAAACCGTCGAATGAGAGCTTAGGTCTTCCATGATAATAGAAAAAAACTCACATCGCTCTAGGTTGTCATAGAGCACGCTGTAAATGATCGGTGTACGAAGTGGCACCTTAACGGCGAGTTTTTCAAAAAAAAGTACTTCTCGCAAATAAGCGTTATTGCTAGCAGCAATCGTTCTATGGTCCTCCTTCTGGCAAGCGATTTTGATGATGAGTGACGGAGGAAGTAGTGATGGGCTGTCGGCGTATAGGATGTCGTGGATTCTGAAGACATCTGCAAGATGACCCCCAGCGACGGTGCTGGTGTTAAAAGCTACAATTTGAGTTCCCAGAATGCTTGATAACCATGAGGAGGTCACCTCACTGATGCACTTAGGAATGATAGCGGCCATCGACTTTTCCGAACATGTTTGACCCGAATTTCAGCAGATGAAAATAGTTATGGCAAGCCCCCCAACACACGGGAAAGATGATCCGAAATTCACCCGACAGGCCAAGACTTGTTCGAAGTAATAAATGATATCAATGACGCTATTTCACCCGGTGATCTCGTAATCACTAATGATGCATGAACGTGTCAGTGAAAGTGACAGTGAGAGTGAGAGTGTTTTATGAGCTCAGTATCCAGATGTGTTGGCTCCTGATCGGGCGGTGAGAACTGTAGCGAGCCTGGAGGAAGCCAAGGCGGAAAGTATTGCTAGGATGGTTGATGGAACCACTTTTGATCTTGGGCGAAAATCTCAATGGTTAAGCTTGGTCTCCAAGGACCTATGAGGTTAACATTAAGGCTGCCAGGGAACAGCCGTCCCCCATCACCTCCTGACCGGTGTGTTATCTAACAAAATGTAAAAGGCGCCTGTAAAGAAAAACGTGAACTTAAAAAGTCAACACAACAAGTCTTGTACGGCCCAAGAAGACTCGATTCAACCCCTTGTCGAACGAGACCACAAGATCAGTCTACCCGTTTTCCATGGGCTTCAAAGGTTCCTAACTGAACTGAATGTCGCACAGACAACAAACCGCCAGAGCTATCGCGCAGCGCACATCAAGAACCGGCTGTTAGAACAATGGTTCGGTTGGAACAACCCTGTCACCCGCGAGTTTTTGAATAACAGCGTTACCGAAGACCCAGCCTATATTCAGAGATCAATCAACCGATACTTGGACAACGGTCGTTGCACAGAAATAGACGGATATTTATATCCGAGTGAATCACTCACTGAGGATATGGCGGACATTTGTATGAGAGCTCGAACGCCCCACGAGTGGGGAAAATCGTTAATAAAGCTGAGTGTTTCAAGACAGATCTTAGGTCTAACCTGTTTAATATGTGAAAGAGGCGATGATCCTTTACGTGAAGTGTCAGGCCAGCTAATTAGGGTAGAATTGTCAATCTGGGAACAATTATTATCCCAGCGCAACTTGCACCTGTCTAGTTCAGAACTGGCAAACCGCTCACGTATACAAAAAAGTACCTTAACGACGCTACTTGATGCGGCAATGAAGCATAAATTGTTCATCTCCTTTATCGACGTGGAGGATGAAAGAATTACGCGATGGGCCCTCAACCCTCGCCATAGCAGAAACAAGTATGTTAAGTCTGTTCTAGAAGGGACGGTCGGAACAAGCGTCCGCTAATTGACGGGATAATTGAGTAACGTGGATTACTTTCCTGTTGAGGGGCGCAGTGGGGGTGACCGAAATAAGTCAAAAAAATTAGTTTCCTCATGGCGTCCAAGCTTTTGAGTCTGCTTCAAGCGCAGGCCCGCCGTCTTCATCGGTGAGTCGCCCCATGGTATCTGCCGCCATTTTTTCGCCGCCCAGGGTAATCCATTTCTCTGGTGAGATCTCTTCCATGAACCTGAGCAGTGAATCGAGCCTTTCCTCAAATGCTATAAGCCCGGCTTCCTGTTCGGGTGTTAGGTCAGTAATGGCTCCACCAACACCGTGGGTTCCACGGGCAAGGGGAAGGTGGAACCAAAATATTGGTTTCTTGATCGTCGTGCATGATTGAGCGGCCTTTGATCGTAATGACGCCATTGGGCCCATCTGGTGCAGCTATACCGCTGACCACCAATGAACAGAGTCGGTGAGAGTATGAATTTTAACAGCGCTTTCTGAGCCAAGGTCTGAGTGCCGCATCAGCTCGGTTGCCTGCTTGCTTTATTAAAGAGTCGAGCCGTGTGGATAGTCGTGGTTAACCGGTACCAGGGTTTGTGGTTGTTGGCTGACCTGGTGATAGACGATTAGCCAACATAATGTTCTGTCGGCGCAAAATGATCTGGCGTTTAGCGGTTGGTTATTGGCTAACCAAAATCGAACTAACCTTGTGTAGGGTTTGACACAATGCTCTATTGGTTAGCCCGTAGATAACGAGAAAAAAGATGAAAAAAATAGGACTATTCATTGGGCTGATGCTCGCTTGCGCACACTTACAGGCTGATGTTGCCGTCGTTAATATCTGGTCGGCAATACCGGGTAATAGTAACCAACTTTTCAAAAATGGCATGGAAGCAAAAGCGATCCATGAAGCAATGGGTGCATCTGTCTCTATTGCTACTGACCAACAAGGGGATATGCATTACGTCGTGTCGTTTACAGATTGGGCCGCCTGGGGACGTTTTCAGGATGCAGCCGCGACGAATAAGGCTTGGTTAAGCTTTTGGCAGCGCGCGAGCGATCAGGGAACAGCAGAAATCAGTGGGACCTATATGCTTAACATGGCGACTGTCGCTGAAACGAAACCTGCTTCGGTGGTTTTTAGTTGGGACGTCGAGCCAGCTAAAACTCAGGATTTTGTAGCCCTTTCCCTGAAATCCAAGGCGATGCATGAGCGTATGGGGGCAAGCATTGGCATCCTTGTTGACGAACTTGGCGATGTTCATTACGAGATGACCTTTCCGAGCTGGGAAGCCTGGGGTAAATTTCAATCAAAAGCCGAGAGTGACAAAGAGTGGCAGGCCTTTTACGCGGATTCTTTAGAAGATTCTATAGCAAGTCTGATTAAGGTTTGGCGTCTTAGTGCAATGTAGCGCCTGAATACGGCTATGAGCGCGCCGCAAACACGGCGGTGTCGAGGCTTTTTTAACAGATGTTGGTTAGCTGATTGAATGACCAACATCTGTGATTAGGGCTGAGGGCTGAGCGGGAACGTAGCAAACCCCGCGCGTTCATTCCTTTAGTTCTTGGTTTAGCATTAATGGCGCGACCCCGATGGAACAAGAAAACATCCATTGTGTTGTCGCATCAACCCCCTGACTTAGAAGACCCAACAGGCATTACGGTCAGGGCATTACGGTCAAGGAATGTCGGTCGGCACTGTGCTACCGGAACGGGTCAAGACCGCGTGATCCTCCACGCTTGTCTTATGCTTATGCACCCACCGACGATAACACTGGTCGACGACACCCTCCGCGCAAGCAACCGTGGCGAATCGCTTCAGTTGCCGCTGCACAGCGATCTTTCAGAGAATTTTGGTTTTTTCTCAGGTGTGAATGAAGTATTTGGCATTCTTGGTTATGCTGCGCGCCATTTGCTGAATAAACAGTACAACGGAATCCGTTGACTAGCACGTTCGGCTAAACCCTCTTTAACCAACGAAGGACCTTTGAATGTCTGATATAGAATCGCTATTTGAACCCATGACTATTCGTGGGATGACCGTGCCTAACCGCATTGTGATGGCGCCCATGACCCGCTCGTTTTCGCCCGATGGAGTCCCCGGAAAAGACGTTGCGGCTTACTACCAGAGACGTGGCGACGCAGACGTCGGATTACTGCTCACTGAAGGGACTACTATTGCTAGAGGTGGAGCTTCTAACGATGCAAAAGTCCCCAATTTTCATGCAGAACTTGCTTTAAAAGGTTGGTCGGGGGTCGTTGAAGCAACACATCAAACGCCAGCTAAAATAGGTCCGCAGCTATGGCATGTCGGTATGATGCGCCTGCCAGGCACAGGCCCCGAACCTGAAGCCACGTCAGACAGCCCTTCTGGGCGTAGCCATACCGGGACACAAGTTCAACCGGAACCCACTGATAGCGAGGTTGCCGACATGGTCATGGCCTATGCTAACGCCGCCGGAGAAGCTGCGCGCTTGGGCTTTGATTGCGTAGAGATACACGGTGCACATGGCTATTTGATTGATGAATTTTTTTGGGGGGTGATGAACACCCGTTCCGACAAGTACGGCGGAAGCCTAGTCGAGCGTGCAAAGTTTGCCGGTGAAGTCATTGCAGAGTGCAGATCACAGATTGGTAACGACATGCCGATCATCTTGCGATGGTCTCAATGGAAGCAACAAGACTTTGGTGCGCGTCTCGCGCAATCTCCGGCAGAGCTTGAAGCTTTCTTAAAGGTTTTTGTTGACGCAGGCGTAGACGTTTTGCATGCCAGCCAGCGCCGTTGGTGGGAGGCAGAGTATCCTGAGATAGATGGTGACCAGGGCTTAAATCTTGCGGGCTGGTGCAAAAAACTCACCGGACTGCCGTCTATCACCGTTGGCTCCGTTGGCTTGTCGTCTGATTTTATTGGCAGTTTTCAGGGTGAATCGTCTAAGACGCAGCCGATATCACTCGCTGTAGAACGTCTCGCCCGGGGTGAGTTTGATATGATTGCGGTAGGTCGAGCGTTGCTGCAAGACCCTGATTGGGCGCAGAAGATCAGGCAAGGGCGTCATAACGAACTGGCTGATTGGGATTCAGCGTCCCTGGCCACGCTTTATTAGGACGCGAAGTGACGTATACGGTAAACGCTGTTTTGGCTTGCGATAATTAACACTTTTGACCTGGTCGGTTGTGCAGAAGAACGAGTTCTGTGGACAGCTTCTACAACAGGGCTTATCGAGCGAAATTCTGAGTTTCGAATCAGCGCGTTTGTATACCTGTTTTATGACAGAGTGATGTCATCGCAGAACGGTTGCTTGAGTTCGTAGGGTTGAATGAAACCAAGTCTGACATTTGTTTCTTCACGCCAGATGGACATTGCTTTACTTGTGCACGCCGTTCCATTGTCACAGCGAGTCATTTTCGGCAATGGACGAAATTGAACGACAATGATCCTGACCGGTTAGCATCAACGATGTTGGCCGGTTGATCTGACACATTCGGACACTGATAGCCCTGACTGTTGTTTCGTGCGATATCGGAATGATCTGTTGTTCTGTAAATCGTTTACCCTTTATCGATTCCTCCTGGGGCGAGAAACCCTAACATAGCAACTGGACTAATGATGACAGGGCTAATCACTCACGCTAATTTGACCGTCCAGTTTTTTCCTATCAGGCAATTTTTTTGTAGGTATCAACGAATATTATCAGATTTTACTGTATACTAAATTTTAGTGATATATAAATTTGCTGGTAAGTAAAATTTGTAGAAAAGAGAGCGCAAGCAGAAGTAACGTTTGCTTTTTTAAAAGAAATTAAGGAGTTAAACTTGCTCCGGCATGCAGGGGCTAACCCTTAGGGCCGAACGCGCTATAGAGATCATCATGGAAAACTCAGACATAGATAGTGAAAACATAGATAGTGAAAACATAGATCGTGAAAACATAGATCGTGGAAACATCGCTTCTGGAAATATCGCTTCTGGAAATATAGCTCGTGGAAACATCGCTCGCCAAGCTAATAAAAAGTTGCGTCGGCAGCGAATTCTTGACCTTGCCGTGCACCTAATCGCGACAGATGGGATAGAGGGCTTTACGATAAACCGTCTTGCCAGAGAAGCGGGGGTATCAACACCAACGATTCACAACCTATTCGGAAAAAAAAATGACATCATTAAAGAGTTGGTTTCGAATTTAATTCAACATATGAGTGGCTTGACCGTTCAATCCCCCCCTATCGACCCTATCGAAAACGCAAAGTTTTTTCTCGGTAATATGATTACTGAATTCGAGAAAAATACTGACTTTTTTCGCGTCGCACTTATGTCGACAGAGCAATTAGGACTGTTTCATCCTAATTTGCCGAATGGACTCTTTCAGGAAGCACAGAAAGTGGCAGCACCGAGGAAAGAGTGGTACGAGAGCGGGTTGCTACTCGGTAATATCGAACCCAGCGTAATTATGAAGAGAGTTCACAACAGCAATAGGCTTGGGCGACTTGATTGGGCTAGCGGCTACATTGATTTGAATCAAATGCGCCAGCAGGTTTTACAGAGCATACTTTTGGCGTACGCGTCTGATGCTAGCCCCGAATATCACGTCAGGCTGTGTGAAGAAATAAACAGCCTCAACACCCCGTAAGTCATATCACTATCACTATCACTATTATTATCACGTAGGTCATTAGGCTATACGGTTGCATCGAGAGCTAAGTGAACAGCTCGCCTGCTGCGATGTTGTGGATAACAATCGCGGGCGTATCAAATCGATCACCGTGCTGGTCGACGAACCTGTACACGGCGCCCCATTAAGCCTCGTGTTCGAACAGGTCTGTCGCACTCAGCAGCGTTTTTAAAGGGCCCTATGCTAGAAATTCTCGCCTTGATAGATCGGCAAAGTGCACAAGCCCCGCACAAGCCCCGCATTAGCCGCGCATTAGCCCAGGGTTCACCTGCAGATGATTGGCTTCATTGCCGACAATTTGTTTCGATATGTTGTTTCGTTATTAATTGCAGCGTCTCTGGGACATGGCCTTGAGGTGAGCCGCTCTCCACTTCACCCTAAACCGACACTCCGCGGCTACGGGAATGACCGTCCTGCTGTGCGGATGCATCTATTGATTTGCCGGGTGCATCCTATGCTGACCCCCGGGCTATTCAGCCCATATCGATTCAGAAGACTTTGATGGCTAAGGGCTCGACCTGACAGAAGTCTTCGCAAACACCAGTAAGAGGCGAGTCGAGGTAGGTGGATATTTTTAGCGTTATGCCATGTTGCGCCCCCACAAGGCAAAAATCTGATGGTTGAAACCACGGCAGCGCATTTAACCCGACGCCAACAGAAAAGCACCTTCGCTAATCGTCCATCACCAGGTCAGCCAATAACCAAAAAACGCTGGTAGCGTTTAACCACTGCTCGTCATGCCGCGCCACTCTTTCATAAAACAGACAGGCAACCGGCTGATTCGATGCTCAGACTGTCGCTTGAAAGCCTTGTTAGAAGTTCTATCCTCACGGAATTTGGATAGATCTATATCAGCCGCGACGACGGAGTTTTCGGCCTAGCTTTACCGGCATTGTGGCAAAGCCATGACCACATGGGAGTAGGACCGCTCTGATTCTCCCATTGGTTCAAACGCCAGCTTTCGAGAAAGAATTTCTGCCCACAAGATTCGGATCTGCTTTTTATATAACTTGCTCATCTCGATTTCCCGACAGCTACCACATAGCGACTTTTGTGCGTCCCGGGATCGTCACGCCCCTGACCCGCACTTAACGGATTGTTGTTCTGCACCTGTGGGCCAGAGGTGTTTACCAGAGGATAATTTCCTTTTCGCAATCAAAAATCCTTTGCTTGGCTGCGCCTGCATTCAGGCAGTGCAGTATTATGACCCTATGGGCTTGCCCGCTTTCTACGCGCACTTTTTCACGTATATTTTGTCAAAAAGTTAGCTCCACGATGATGGTGTCGCTGTAGCTGCCCGCGTGTGCGTTCTGGAGGGCCGGGATACGTCCATAAACCCAGTGATTTACATTTACACCAATACCGGTGCCGTTTACTGTAACAGTGCCACTGGTGGCGTCGCCCCACACGACGGCGCGGTTAGCGGCGGTATAAAGGTTGTAGCTGAGCCTGTGGCCGCCACTGTTCATGACGCGCTGCGTATGGGTCCCGCCGCCCGCGGTGAGCGCCATGGAATACCCGACGCCGCTATCGCAGTTCACGTCAATGTTGCCGGTGCTATCAAGCGCTGCATTGCTGAACACATCATAACTTCCAAAGTTCACCCCTGTAACGTTAAAGGTGCATGCATGCCCCTGCAGCGCTGTCAGCGCGAAGGCTAATGCGATCAGCCAAGTCACCAGCGCGTTGCGCTTGCGTGTTTCCGCAAGGGCACTTGCCGCTGCAGAGCGAGCTGGTTGACCAGTGCGGCAGACGCGGGATTTCAGGCTGATAAATGTCCTCATGGTCCTACTCCAGTGATCAATAACCCATCGGGGTTACTCATGTTACTCTTTAAACCCTAAATCAGCTGGCGGCAATCATTGATCATGATCCTTGGCAAGCGCTACAAAAAAACGTGGTTAATTAGTACGACGCCAAGATAATCATTTCGCACGTAATCAGCCCATGAAAAATGTGAGCCTTTGACGAAGCCACTAAGGTTTTCTCACTAAGGTTTTCTCACTAAGGTTTTCTATTGGGTGGTCATCCACGCGCGTGCATTATGCGTTGATTGTATCCAACGCATTGCTTTCAAAGCCGCTGACCTGTTTTTATAAGCGCCATAGGCGACCCTATTTAGTCCTTTTGGTGAAAAGCCTGATAGATGAGCTTCGAACCCTAGCAAATTAAGTTCATCTACCAATTTTCTTGCATTTTGAAGCGATTCAAACCCTCCAGCTACGACGATGTATTTACCGTTGTGTGATTCTTCGCCGTATAGTCCATCGTCATGCAGTTCATCGTCATGCTGTTCATCGTCATACAGTTCATCGTCACGCAGTTCATCGTCACGCAGTTTATCGCCATTTGAATCAGTGCTGTCTGCTTCATCTTTCGAGTGATTTGTGTCGGTTTCTTTCTTTATTTGACCCTGCTTAATGGTGACGTCACTTTCAACCTCGATCGTCAAAGTGGACGCTATTTCACGAACCAAATCAGTGCAGATATAAGTACCCAGGTGCGGCAGCGGGTCGGTCGACTCGGGGAAAGGCAGCAAAAACTCACAACTCTGCTCTAGCCAAGTGACTCGCAGCCGATTGTTCACCGCCAGCCCGGTTAGATAAACCTCGCCCCTCAAGCCGACGGGGAAGACTTCATTGTCTTCGACGTTATCTCCAATAATTTGCGCCTGTGCGCCCGCTGGTAAAGGTTCGCCGTTTTCCAGCACCACGGTGAGCAGCGCGCCGCGCGAGCGCTTTACTGGAAACTTCAGCAGCAGGCCACTGCGGAAATACGGCACGGCGTCGAGCTGCACCGCATCGATCTTCGCATCCAGCGGTAAATCAGCCTGCTCGATGCCCACCGTGTTCTTTTGGTAAGGGCGTAGCCGTGGCAGCAGTGCATTGCCGTTGGCGTCGGTGCGCGCTACCAGTTGGTTGTCCGCGTAGATGCCCACGCCGGAATAGTCGGGCACCTGCACCACAGCAAAGCTGTCAGTGATGCGCCGGCTGAAGAAGGCGCTGCCCCCAAGGAAAGCCACGCCGCCAGTTGCGCTCCCACGAAACGCCCTCTGTCCGTTGGATTGTGCTGCTCCCAAGGTATAGGTACCAACCTGATTTTGCAAATTGAGC
>JABIVN010000283.1 GCA_018667205.1 Gammaproteobacteria bacterium
ATGCGCGTGGTTGTACCCTCCGAAAGAATAGAAGCCCAAGTCACAGAAAAACTCAAGCAGACAGCCAAACAGGCCAAGATAAACGGTTTCCGGCCTGGGAAAGTGCCCGTGCGTGAAGTAAAGAGACGGTTTGGTGAAGGGATCAGGCAGGAAATTTCCAGCGAGATGATTCAATCAAGTTATGGCGAAGCGCTTCAGAAAGAAGACCTTAACCCAGCGGGTATGCCGAAGATCGAAGAAGTTAACATGGAAGAAGGCAAAGACCTTGAGTATACGGCCGTCTTTGAAGTCTTTCCCGAGATAGAAGTTGGTGGTCTTGAAAATATAGAAGTAGATCGTTTGACCAGTTCTATCGAGGAAGCCGATCTGGAAAAAATGATCGATACCCTGCGGGAACAAAGGCTTGTCTACGCGGAGGTAGATCGTGCGGCGGCTGAAAAGGACCAACTTAATCTGGATTTTGAAGGGTTCCTCGGAGATGAACCTTTCGAGGGTGGCAAAGCGGAAGGCACCGACCTTGTGCTTGGTTCAGGTTCAATGGTTCCCGGGTTTGAAGACGGGCTAGCAGGCTTAAAAGCAGGCGAAGAAAAAGATCTCAACCTCACGTTTCCAGAAAACTATCAGGCAACAAATCTTGCCGGTCAGGAAGTGCTATTCAAAATTAAGGTAAACAAGGTTTCCGGACCAGAGTTGCCAGAACTGAACGATGAGTTTTTCGAGCAGTTTGATGTTAAAGAGGGCGGCGTAGAAGCATTCCGTAAAGAAGTCACCAACAACATGAAGCGAGAACTGGATTCAGCGATCAAGGCTAAGATTAAGGATCAGGTCATGGACGGGTTGGGCGATAATAACGAAGTAGACCTACCGCAGGCCTTAATCGACCAGGAAGTGAACCGAATGCGCCAGGAAGCCGTGCAGCAGTTTGGTGGTGGCGCCCAGTTTGATCCAAGCATGTTGCCAGCGGAGATGTTCTCCGAGCAGGCTCAAAAAAGAGTCAAGCTTGGACTGATCGTTAGCGCGATTGTTGATAAGAACAGCCTCGAGGCCAATGCCGACAAGGTCAGGGAAGCTATAGAAGAGATGGCCTCCACCTACCAGGAGCCTGAAGAAGTCATTAACTATTACTATAGTAATGAACAACAACTTAGTCAGATTCAGAATATGGTTCTGGAAGGGCAGATTGTCGATTTTGTGCTGGAATCGGCTAAAGTTACCGATAAAACCGTTAGTTATGACGAGGCTGTGAAGCGTGAAACTGAGCTTCCCGCAGAGGAAAGTGACGAGTCTGCAGAAGCGGAAGACTGATACAGTCAGTTTAGCCGTTTGGACCGTAAGGTGGTTGTCAAACTTATGTCCCTTGATTTAACCTGAATTCAACCATTGAACTTTTGGTAAATTGCCGCAATATCGCTGGTTAACGCTATACTGACCCAGTCTATTAGAGAGAAATCCCATGCATACATTTGACGATACGTTTCCCCCTGTTACCCAAGCACTGGGTTTGATCCCAATGGTTGTTGAACAGACGGCTCGAGGCGAACGCTCTTACGACATTTATTCCAGGCTTCTAAAAGAAAGAATTATCTTCGTTGTAGGACCTATTGATGACAATGTTGCAAACCTCGTTGTGGCCCAGATGCTGTTTCTTGAATCTGAAAATGCCGACAAAGACGTGCAGCTTTATATCAACTCGCCGGGTGGTTCTGTGACAGCAGGGTTGGCGATTTATGACACCATGCAGTTTATTAATAGTGAAGTGTCGACCATGTGCATCGGTCAGGCAGCGAGCATGGGTGCGTTTCTATTGGCAGGGGGTGCCAAGGGCAAACGCTATTGTCTTCCAAATTCGAGGGTTATGATCCATCAGCCAAGCGGCGGTTCGCAGGGGCAGGCATCTGATATCGAAATCCAGGCAAAGGAAATACTGTTTCTGCGAGAGCGTATGAATGCCATTATGGCGCACCATACGGGCAAAACTGCAGAGCAGCTTGCAAAAGATACTGAACGCGATAACTTTATGACGGCCAATGATGCACTCGATTACGGGATAATTGACAAGGTCCAAGAGCCCAGGACAAATTTAGCTGCTGTTTAGGATCGAATTGTCATGGTTTGATCCGTTTCGGGGTGGTTTTTAATTTGGCCGTGTTTGACTATAATGATTTGCGGTCGCCTGTATTGAGAGCAGGGGTCGCTAAATAAGAATATTGAGGTTTGGGTATGTCCGACGAGAACGAGGGTAGCAACGACGACGGTAAGCTACTCCACTGTAATTTTTGTGGTAAGAGCCAGCATGAAGTACGAAAGCTGATCGCTGGCCCATCGGTTTATGTCTGTGATGAATGTGTTGAGCTATGTAACGACATTATTCGAGAGGAACTACAGGAAAGTAACGACGAAACGGATAATAGTAAGCTTCCTACGCCTATGGAGATTAATGACATACTTGATGAGTATGTCATTGGTCAACATTGGGCAAAGAAAGTTCTTTCGGTTGCCGTCTACAACCACTACAAGCGCCTTAACTACTCTGGCAAGAAAGACGAAGTTGAACTTCAAAAGAGCAACATCCTGTTGGTAGGCCCTACGGGGGTTGGTAAAACCCTGCTTGCTGAAACGCTCGCCAGGTTGCTCGACGTACCTTTTACCATCGCCGATGCAACAACGCTGACCGAAGCGGGATATGTAGGCGAAGATGTAGAAAATATTATTCAAAAACTGCTGCAGAAATGTGACTACGATGTCGACAAGGCGCAGGTTGGCATTGTCTATATCGACGAGATCGATAAAATTTCAAGGAAGTCTGACAACCCCTCAATCACGCGGGACGTTTCGGGTGAGGGTGTACAGCAGGCGTTGCTTAAGTTGATTGAAGGCACCGTTGCTTCAGTCCCACCCCAGGGAGGCCGAAAGCATCCCCAGCAGGAGTTCCTGCAGGTTGATACATCGAACATTCTGTTTATCTGTGGTGGTGCGTTTTCAGGTTTGGACAAAGTTATTCAGGATCGTTCTGACAAGAGCGGGATAGGCTTTGGGGCCAGCGTACAGACCAAAGCCAAAAAGAAAAATTTGGGTGACACGCTACGAACCGTGGAGCCAGAGGACCTGGTTCGATACGGTTTGATTCCGGAATTTGTTGGTCGTTTGCCAGTGCTGGCGACTCTGGATGAATTGGATACAGAGGCATTGGTCCGAATCCTTAAAGAACCTAAAAACGCCTACACCAAGCAGTATTCGAAACTGTTTGAGATGGAAGGTGCAGAAATAGACTTCCGGGAAGATGCGTTGGTCGCTATTGCTGAAAAAGCGATGGAGCGAAAGACCGGTGCCCGTGGACTCCGCTCTATCTTAGAGGGCGTGCTACTTGAAGTGATGTATAAGCTGCCTTCCGAGCAAGACGTGAGTAAGGTAGTGATTGATAAAAATGTCATTAATGGCGCTTCCGAGCCCTTACTGATTTATGAAAACAGCGATCAGCAGAAGACGGCACCGGAATAAACGCGGAACACATTGTTTGTCCAAAAAAATTGTTTGTCCAAAGAAATTGTAGATCCAAAAACGTTTATCCAACATTGGAAAAAAAGGGGCTTTTACGCCCCTTTTTTTTTGTAAACTATAGCTTAAGTCTCGTGTAAATGGCGGGTGCGCCATTGCCAAAAAAGGTCATTTAATGTCTGAAGAACTCTTTGATGTACCCATTGTCACGCTCAGAGATATGGTGGTGTATCCCCATGGTGTGCAGCCACTCTTTATAGGAACCGAGAAATCCATTCGTGCCCTTGAGTACGCACAGGAACATGACGAGAACAAACGGATTCTTCTGCTTGCTAAGAAGGAGCCGGGTAATGAAAAGCCGGGCACCGATGATCTATATTCCTTTGGAACGGTGGCCACTATCCTTCAGCTAATCCGGCTGCCAGACAAGACGGTGAAGATCCTTGTAGAGGGATCCCATCGAGCGAAGGTGGGTGAGATTCGTGAGAACGATGATTTTTTCAGTGGGGACGTAGAAATACTGGAAGATCCTCGGATGGACACCGGAGAAGGGCAGGCATTAATGCGAACCCTGATGGAAACCTTCGAGCAGTACGTTCAACAGAGTAAGAAAGTCCCCCCCGAGGTGATGACCTCGGTTGCCAGTATCGAAGATCCGTCACGACTCGTTGACACCATCGCCGCACAATTAACCCTGAAACTGGAGATTAAACAG
>JABIVN010000284.1 GCA_018667205.1 Gammaproteobacteria bacterium
GATGACCCAAGATTAGGAAAACTGGCTGTCTCAGACTAGAACTGCGTGAAACAACGAGAGGATTGGAGTTAACATGTCTGAAGATATAAACACCATCAATATGCTGCGTAGCCCCCTGTTACTGGGCATGATTAGCCTGCTTGTTTTGCTGATCGCGGGATTCAGTTTAAATCTGTATGTGCTGAGTGGTTCCAGTGGTGGTGGTAATACACACGCACAGCATGCTGGTGAAATGCAGGGCGTTGCGCAGGGAATGGCGACGCACGCCATCGCAGCGAGTAACGGCAATGTTATGGCCTTTGCGTCGCTTGCTCGCGATAAGGACGAATTTGATCGACGCCTGAATGTTCTTAGAAACGGCGCCGCAACAGGATTAGCTGCTGCACCGGCTACTGCCGAGGCCTTGATTTCCCAAGTCGTGGCGCTATGGGCAGGCTGGTCGACAAAAATCGATGCGATTATTCAGGGCAAGGGTGCGGATGTTTCACAGCGTGAAATTGGTGCCGATATCTACATTAATCTTCAATTAATCCAGCAGGAAAACAATAAAATTGTCAGGGAGCTAGTGAGAGATCGCGCGCCAGGCAATGAGATTGTCGTTGCGCAAAGGCAGGCCCTCCTCGTTGAAAGAATTGGACACACCGTCGATAGGGTTATCGATCGTGGTTTTGAACAGGTGCGGAAAGATCAGTATTCTCGTGACAGCAGGGCCTTTCGTGCAGTTCAGAGCGGGTTTCTGAACGGTGATAGCGAGTTGGTCATTGAGGCGGTCTCCGACGCCGAGGTTCGATTCAGCCTCGGGCGGATGGATGAACTTTTCCAATCTGCTGATAACGGCATAAAAGAGGTTTTCATTCAAGCCGTTGAAGTGGGTGAACTGCGCAACGCTGGCGCCAACATTTATGAATCCTCGGGCGATTTCATCGCTGCTATTAGTGCCCTATCTGGGTCTTTAGCCAGCACGGAAGGTAGTGCTGGCGTGGCGTCTATAGAAATCGCGTTTGGTCTTCTTGGCATCATACTGGTTGTGTTTGTCATTATTATCGCCCTCATCTATCGGGCCTCTAATTCCAGCGTTAGTGAAAGTAGGCTTCAAAATGAAGATAACCAGGCCGCGATTCTCCTGCTCCTGGATGAACTTACCGATCTTGCTGATGGGGATTTAAGAGTCCAGGCAACGGTTACGGAGAGTTTTACAGGGGCAATAGCAGACTCCATTAACTTCTCAATTGACCAGATGCGGGAACTGGTTTCGAAGATTAATGAGACATCCGTAAAAGTATCAAATGCTGCTGACCAAACGCAGAACTCGGTTAGCGCATTGTCTGAAGCGTCGCAACGGCAGGCCAATGAAATCGCAGATGTATCTGAAGCAGTGACTGAAATGGCAGTGTCGATTGACATGGTGTCATACAATGCCGCGGAATCATCCTCAGTTGCTGAGCGCTCAGTAGCAATTGCTAGCAAGGGAGCGGCGGTCGTACAGAACACGATTGTTGGTATGGATAATATTCGTGGGCAGATTCAGGAGACCGCGAAGCGAGTTAAACGGTTGGGTGAGAGTTCGCAGGAAATTGGAGATATTGTTGCCTTGATTAACGATATTGCTGATCAAACCAATATTCTTTCTCTGAATGCAGCTATTCAGGCATCCATGGCTGGTGATGCCGGCAAGGGTTTTGCGGTTGTTGCTGACGAGGTACAGCGACTTGCTGACAGGTCTGGTGCTGCTGCCAAGCAAATTTCCGCGCTGATCAAGACAATTCAAAGCGATACAAATGAAGCGGTAACCTCGATGGAACAGACAACCGCGGAGGTTGTTCAGGGAACACGCCTTGCCCAGGATGCCGGCGTTTCACTGGGCGAAATCGAAAGTGTTTCAAAATCGCTTGCAGAAATCATTGGGAATATCTCGGGCGCCGCAAGACAGCAGGCAGCATCGGCAGGGAAGATATCAAACACAATGAACAGTATTCAGGAAACTACCACTGCAACGACAGACGGTACGAAGGAAACAGTCACGGCGGTAGGTAATCTTGCTGAAATGGCGAACGAGTTAAGGTCTTCGGTAACTTTCAAGTTACCCGAATAGATAGGTTGTTGGGATGAGCGGAACACAGCGTTATGTAGCACTGGAGTGGGTTCGGGGTGAGTTGAAAAGTACGCTCCATCGTGCGCAAGTAGAATTAGAGGCCGTGGTTGAGGCGGTCGACGCCGCGCCCAGCATGCGGGCCTGCCTGGCCGCTATCCACCAGGTTTATGGAACCCTGAAGATGGTCCAGTTAGAAGGGCCGTTGCGCATAGCGGCGGAGATGGAACAGGTCGCTCAGTCGCTTATGAACAACAGTGTTACCGAGGTTCGGTTGGCCCAGGAAACCTTGATGCAGGCAGTTTTGCAGCTACCTGGCTATCTCGACCGACTACATAGAGAGCAGGAAGACTTCGAGAGTAACTTTTTGCCAATGGTAAATAACCTTCGGGCTGTGCGCGGTGAACAAAGAATTCAGAGCGCAAGCGCAGAGCGCAAAGGCGTTAATGGTCCTGATCTTTGGCCGCTAACACAGGCGGCTTCGGAGGAGGTCGTAAACGATTACTTGCAGGGAGGCGGTGAAGGTAATCTCCCTAAAATAAGGGTGCGCTATCAGCAGTGTCTAGGGGCAATCCTTAAGAAAGTCGAAGTTCGCAAAAACCTGACGACTATCGGCAAGCTATTGACGATGCTGGCGCGACTGTGTGGTGATTCCCCGACCGGTAATCTGGCTGAACTTGGATTGGGGGTAGTTGAAGGTGTCGCGAAGGGAGGCATCAAGCTCGATAACCAGACAGCGAAACGACTGAAACAAATTGATGATCACTTGAAGCTTTTCGCGCAGGCAGGACAGCATGGTTTGTCGGCGCCGGTAGATGAAGAGCTGGCTATCGGTTTGATCAAGTTAATTAATGGAAGTAAGAAAGAAACAAAAAGAATATCAGCCTTACGGCAGCGATATGCGAGCAGTGCAACTGAACCGGAAGCATTCGCTATGGGCCCGGACGACGAAACCATGTCCGCTGTTGCTTCAATCCTGATTGAAGAACTTAACTCGGTGACGGATAAACTTGATGTTTTCGTTCGCGTAAAGAGTCGAAATACAGATGATCTGGCTACTCTGCTGCCGACACTTGAGCAAATTTCCAGCACGATGATCATACTCGGCCACGCGGAAAGACAGACCGCTGTTGCCAACCAGATCACTATTATCAAGGGGCTGGAGGCAAGTGGTGAGCCGTCCGAAGATGTTTTACTCAACATGGCGCAAGCTTTACTGGAAATAGGGGTGGGACTGGGTCAGTTAGTAGTGGGCCCGGTAGAAGAGGGCAAAGGAGATTCTTTTGCTAGTCTGGATGAAGCTCAGGCGGTGGTTATTAGGGAGACCAGGCTGGGCCTCGCGACGGGGAAAGACAGCGTTATCGATTTCATCGCATCTGAGTTTGATCGCGCTAAAATTCAAGGGTTGCCGCAATCTTTACAGGCGCTTAGCGGTGGTTTGATGATGGTGAATCAGCGCCAAGCGGCAGAGGTTCTTAAAGCAGCGGCAACCCACATCGTCAACGTGCTGTTAAATGCCAAGCAGACGCCTGAACTAGGTCAGATGGACGATCTCGCGGATGCGATTACTTCGGTTGATTACTATCTTGAAAGGTTTCTGGATAACCCCAATGATCCTTATTTGCAGATGCTTGAGGTCGCAGAAACAGCGGTTAAAAAATTCGGCTACGGGGTTGGGTCACAAGGGCCTTCGGGGATAGACGGCGAGTCACCGGTTGAAGACGCGATAACTAAATCCGTTGAAGTCCCCGTGGCCCTATCGGAAACCGAATATGACCTTATTGACGATGAAATCCTCGCGTTATTCTTTGAGGAAACTGAAGAGGTTCTTGAGGCCCTTTTCGAGCACTTAGCGGTTTGGAAGAGCGATCCTGCCAATAAAGAAGCACAGACTGAAATTCGGCGCGGGTTTCATACCTTGAAAGGTAGTAGTCGAATGGTCGGCGCAACGGTTGTTGGTGAGTTGGCCTGGTCGATGGAAAACCTATTGAGCCGCGTGATTGAAAAAACGGTGACTCCGAACCCTGAGGTGCTGAATATTATCACTGAAGTGGTGGCTCGGATTCCTGAGGGCGTTTCAGCGTTCAAGGAGGGTCAGCAAAACAAGTTCAAAGCGGGGGCGATGGGCGCGATCGCTGATGCGCTTGCGGAAGGCGAGATACCCTCAAATATTCCCACAACCGACGCATCGGAATCCGAGTCAATAGAAAACAGCCCTGAGCTTGTCGAAGAAAACAGCCTTGAGCCTGTCGAAGAAAACAGCCCTGAGCTTGTCGAAGAAAACAGCCCTGAGCTTGTCGAAGAAAACAGCCCTGAGCCTGTCGAAGAAAACAGCCCTGAGC
>JABIVN010000285.1 GCA_018667205.1 Gammaproteobacteria bacterium
ATAATCAAACAGGTGACCCGACGCTGCGGACTCGAACGACATTTTTCGCTGTCGTACCCTGTCAGGATTCATGTTGCTGCCATAAGCAAAATAGTATTTAACCGTTAATGACATGATCTGATGGTCTACCCCTTCTTTATCCAGTAAAGGTAGATATCACCCTCGGTTTCCTGATGAACCATTTCATGGCTAAGGAACTTGCAGAAATTCGGAAAATCCCAGGACGTTGAAGGGTCGGTTGCAGTGATCTTGATGATCTGGCCTGACGACATATCCATTAGCTTATTACGCACCACCATAAGCGGTTCAGGGCAGCGAAGGCCCGTGGCGTCAATATCTACGTCAGCTTCAAGTGTCATTAGGTCTCTGTATTACGTTAAGTTGCAGTATTACCTGCAAACATTTCAGCCCAATCCGATTATATATCGATTTTGTCTGTAAATACTGGCCTAAACTTGTAGGGTCAGGTCAGGTGAGTATAATTCTTGGCCCAACTCACTGCGACTTATGCGGCCATGATCAGGGTACTTATAGAACGACGGATCGCCCAGGGATTAGAGCATTACTACGACTGCACGGTAAAACGCACCATCAGTCAAGTTGTCCGTGCGCCCGGATGCATTGCAGGTGAGTCTCTAAAGGATAAGCTTGACCCGGGCCGACGAATTATTATGTCGAAGTGGGAGAGCCTTGAACACTGGGAGTCCTGGCTGCACTCCCCCGAAAGAAAAAATGTTATCTCAGAGTTGGCACCGCTTTTGGAAGGCCGCGAGAGAATAACAATGCTGGAACACACTCACTAGCAACGACCCCTACTGACCGCCCGACTCTTCTCGCATTTACAATAAACGATGAACACGCTGCTGCTTTTGCCTACAGCGTACTAGCTGAGCATAGGATCGGGGCAGCGATTGCAGCACTACTGGCGTTTTGTTCTGGAGGTGTCGTCACAAATACTTCCGCCATCTTTCTAGACGAACCGCATCTGGAAGTACTCACTGGAAGACCTGGCTCTGGAAGCAATCGACAATTTGATCGATACCCCCAGTGAGAACGCTAAAAATTGGCAGCAGCTAAAGAAAACGGGCGGTGTCGCATTCAGGCGACGGAAACTCGATTTATGCTAATTCTCACAACCTAGTCGCAGCAATAGCACTGTCAACTGATGGGCACCAAGATGCTCGCAGGTTTCCTGGTCAACATCATATTTACGCGCCCTTTGGTAACTGATCACTGCCTTGTCGGGTCGGCTTAACGTTTCACGGTAGGCGTCTCCTGCTAGCAATAGAAACTGCCGCGCGGCATCTTTAGGGATATCGGCCCCAAGCTGTTGCTCACCTTCTAAGACAAGATTGGCCAGTTGATCGCGATCAATCGATGCCTTCGGTGTATTCACAAGATGATGCAGCGTCCAGATTTTTGCCTGAAACGTTTCCGTAATAGGCGCTAAGCGGACCCATTGATCCTTCGAAATGCTTTCAGTCGCCAGAGCGTCACCCACCACCGCTCGAACGTATTGAGACAACACGTTGTTCAGATACCGCTTCACAAACGGTTCGCGCACTGCGCCTTCCTGTAGCGCCAACACCAGTCCCTGCATAAAAGCGTCAAGGGATGGGTCAAAGCCAAAACCCGGCTCACCCAATTTGAAGTACATTCCATAATCACGGGCCGCTGTATCCACCGTATTAACGCTGTATACCGGTTTATCAGTTGATCCTACAGACTCAGAGCGCGGCCTTACCTGTGCTTCCCTGGTAAGGCGAGAATTAGCCAGGCCATTGCTGAACGGCTTATTGTCGCCCTGCCTTAACTCAACATCCGGCCTGACGCCCTGCACGTAATGTAAGGTCCCAAGGGGCCCGGTTTGGGTAACACCAGCGACAATCAGCAACGCGTTCTCGTCCAGTGATTCCAGCAGCAGCCGGTTATAGCGCTCTACCCAGACAGTATCGTTGGCACCAAGCAATGGAAATGACTGCATCGCCACCGCGATAAAAACCAGCAAGGCTGTCGCCAACCGCGTCACTGCCTGACTTTGGGACACGGCCCAGAGAAATCGAA
>JABIVN010000033.1 GCA_018667205.1 Gammaproteobacteria bacterium
CCACCGTTCAGGTGCTGAAAGAACCGGATAGACGCCCGGACCAAAAGTCTTATTTGTGGGTGCAGAGCACTGGTACGGGACCACGTATTCGCGGCGAATAGTAGGGTGGCAGATAGATAAACGTATGACGACTGATCTCATTAGCAAAGCGCTGGTGAAAGCGTACAACCTAAAACAACCGCGATAAGGGTTGGTCCTCCATAGTGATCGCGGGTCCCAATACACCAGCAAGCGCTTTGGCAAATTGCTCAAGGGCTATGACATAAGGGCTATCGCAAAGAGGGCCAGGATGGGTGACGTTGGAACTTGCCGGGACAACGCCGTTGTTGAGCGATTATTCGGCAGCTTAAAGCATGATTGGATCTTTAAAGTGGCCCAGCCTACACGTGAGCAGATGAGGCAAGATGTTACCGCTTATATGCGGTACTACAACCAGGAAAGGCTTCATTCGAGCAATGACAATATGTCATCCGTGAAGTTTGAAATATCTCAAATAAATGTGTCCTGTTTAGGTCGGCCAGAACGCTCGTCAGTGGCTTGCTTTTTTTAGCAACGCCTTCCGGATTTCCTTATGCCGTTTCTTCGTGATCTTGTAGCGGCTATAAAAGAAAATCGCAAAAAGTGACGGAATTGCAGCGATGGGCCCTTCGATCAATCCCAGTGAAAAAATAGTGTCCGGGTGAACTTGATCGGCGCTTTCGACACCCGTAGGCCAGCCGATGAGATCAATCGCGATGCCACCGAGGAGTAAACCAAAGGCCCCCGTTGCTTTGCCGATAAAGGTGCGCGCAGAGTAGAAAATACCTTCCTGGCGTCTGCCTGTATTAAGCTCATGGTCGTCAGCTACGTCTGCCAGTGCGCTCATGACAGAAATACTCAGCACAGCGCTTGCGCCATAAACAAAAGCGATAGTCACGAGCAGCATCGGAAAAATTACCGGATGACCATTCTCCGGGATTAAATCAAGGAGCCTAAGTGTAGGCAACAACGCTTGAGAGATTACCAATATACCCACGCCCCCAATCATGGTGCCAACTTTTTCAAAGCGATTGTTCAACCAGGGTGTCGCAAAGAAAGCAAAGACAAATGCCAAGGGCGTCGCAAGCGCAAAGAAACGAAGCTGTTTCGGATCCAACTCCCAGAAAAAAAGGCCCACATAGGCATTCATGGCTTCCCTAAGTCCATTTGTCGCTGAAAGGCAGAGCAATCCTAACAATAACCAAAGATAGTTTCGGTTTTGAAAGCAATCAATGATTTCAGCCCCCAATTGTTTCAAAGAAAATGCTGGTATGTCGTGGGCGATCTGTTTCAAACTCGGGATGACGTCTCGCGTAAAATAGGCAGAGAAAAAAACCAATAGCGTTGCGCTACTGCCGACGACAATACCGATGGGCAAAAAATTTGATGCTTCAGTAAAGCCACCGTCAGTTTCCCCTAGATACGTCCATCCGAAGAAAAACGCGGCAGAACCGCCTACCATGCCGAGTATGCTGTTATAGCCAAAGACGACTGACCTTTCTCTGTAGTCATCGGTGAGCTCCGCGCCGAGAGCCAGGTGGGGTACATGATATAAGGTCAAAGATAGCCTTAGTCCTATGGTGAAAATCGTAAACCAGAGAAAAAGACCCATGTCCTGGAGCGCATCGGGAGGTGTATAAAGCGCAACAAAGCAAAGCCCTAACGGCACTGCTGAAACATAAAGGAATGGATGACGCCTGCCAAATTTTGACCGAAATCGATCTGAAATCGACCCAACAATCGGATCAGAAATTGCATCGAACACGACAGCGATGGTGATCGCGAGCCCAGCCAGGGTGCCAGACAAGCCAAGCACGTTGTTGTAGAACAAAAAATTAAAGGTATTAAACGTAATGTGTATCGCAGCTTCGGCTGCCGCACCAGAGCCATAAAACAACTTTGTCCTAATGCTAGGGCCAGACGATGAGTCAATTTTCGATTGCACCAGATCACTATCCTGTTAGTTAATTTACATGGTTAGTTTGGTCGAGCGATCTAGTGTGGCCGCCAGTTGCACTAGGTAGGCTGGACTGAAGACGAACTCAGCCTGAGGCTGATGCGAGAATCTGCCACAATCCTTTTTGAAAGCTTGCTTTGCCGCTATTACGGGTTGCGGTTGAAGTTCTCACGATCACGAACTGCCAGGGTGGCACGACGACCAGCAGATTATCGAATGCGCCAATGGCTGCCAGCGCATCTTGAGGTAAACGTGTCATGAAGGCGCCGCTGATGATGATCTTCTCCCGCATGGTAGCATGAAAAAAATGACGGTGATTGTTCCATCAGCAGCGGTTCCAAGCTGGATTATCAGCAGGTCCACTTTCGGCGACACTGGCTAGGTAGGCTGACGGAACCAGTCCACTGCCGTGATCAAGGATAAGCTGACTGAGTTTTACTAGGTATATGGCTATTGACTGAAGACTCTTGATGGGAATGCCATCCGCCAGCAATTGTGGTCGTGGTTGCCAGGTTTCGTTGATCATGCCGAACGGGACCAGTGCATCATCCATGTCGGTCACCATGTTGAGCAGTGACGCGATGGTGAGTTTGGCTTTATCCCTGGGGCTGAACTGCGTCCACGCTGGCTCAAGGGCTGGTTGACGCAAGCGGTTATATCCAGCGGGCATATATCCTTTGCCATGCCGAACAGCAGGGGAAAAGACCTTTTTGAATAGCAAAGACATCGCACGGGGCGGGTCGAACTCAATATCGAGGCACATAGCACGGTCCCACCAGATTACAATTTGAGTGGTTGGTGTTTTTCTTGACAGATCTTGAAGACAGGAAGAATAAGCCACCTTTTTTGAAGAACAATTAAGTGTCGTCATTGCTGATGTTCATTCAGATTTAAGGCGCCGTGGCATGGTGATCCTTTTGATGGTTAATGGCGCCCATGGTGTTCATTGGTAGCATACAAATGACGGGTTGGTCACTTACAGATTGAAAGGTCAGACAGCGGTAATTGGGGCTGCTATTTACGTCGTTTTCTCAAGGATTGCATGGCTGTCGCAGAAAATTCTTGCAACCATTTTTTTGTACCGACGTTCCTTGTCAATCGGACATAGATTCAAAAAAAGACCACACCACGCGACTCGTATTGATATCTTGATTGCTGCTGCGAAAGTACCACCAAGCCGAGGGGCTTCTCCACCAATCTATGTGTGCGCCCGGCCAATGATGTCCGCCATCGATGACCTTGTAAAACCAGACTTCATTGTCGCTTGACTCAGACCAATAGCGATCAAAGACAATGTGGCTGCCGTCGTTGGCTGCATTATCAGGTAATTCACGTGTCTGCGTTTCTGTTAGATTATTGAGATCGACCCACAATGCGATGGTAGCTGGTAGGTCTAGATAAGGTCCCCATCCGCCAGAATTTTCCATGTCACCGTTGAATAACGATACATTGTCTTTCGTACCGTGAACTTCAAATATGGGTAGTGGTCGACTCGGCGAGCAGGTTTCAAATATTTTTTTCATCATTATGCCAGCGATCGGTGCTACGGCTCCAAAAAGATCTGCCGCCTGACACGCTAGTAAATAGCTCATATCCGCACCGTTTGACATACCGGTTGCAAATGTCTTGTTTGGATCAAGGGCTAGCTCGCTTTGTAGGTGCGCGGTGAGATCTCGAATGAATTGAATATCATCGACTTCGGATTCAGCATGAAATTCATAACCAACGTTGAAAAACGCGTTCCCCCGCTGATCGATGGTGCCCTGCGGGTAGACCACAACAAATCCTTTTTCATCAGCGACATCATTCATGCCCGAGTAAGCCATGATGTTACTGGCGGAACTGGTATAGCCGTGCATGACAATGACTAGCGTTGCACCCTGTGCCAATTGCTTTGGTACGTGTAATAAATAGGAACGCGTTAAACCTCCAGAGTCAAAATTATACTGCCCGGATACCGCCGCCGCTGCCCGACTTTCTGCGTTCGAGAAACCGGAGACTAAAGTGACTGCTAACATTAAAACAAGTTGTATCGGTCGGAATAGCGGCTTGAATAATTGATTGAATAGCTGACTAAATAGTTGACCGAAAAGACCCGATCCTTCACGCGTGTGATTACGTTTTTTCATTGTGTTCCCTCGTGCGGATTCGATGTAGCCTTCGATAGACTCGGCTTGGAAATTCTACAATATTACTTTTATGAAAATGCGTTCATCGCTTCTGTCGGCTGAGTGCTGACTGCTGCTTTGCTCATTGCCTGATATCAATTAGAAAAAGTAGAACGATCAAGCTATCGGATTGTGTGCCGAACAGTCAATGATTCTTGACTAGCCTGTCTTAGTCATAAAGTATGGCTAGTGACCAGACAATGTCTATTCGGGTCGAAAGCCTGGCAGTTAATGTGGCTGGAAGGAGCATTGTGAAAGATTTGATATTGAGTTCACGGACCGTACTTATTCTTGGAGTGACAAGCGTCGGATACGCAATGTGGCAATCATTCAAACTACCCGAAGACCACCCAGCAAAACCGGGGTCACAAATCCGGGGTCACAAATCCGGGGTCACAAAACCGGGGTCACAAAACCAAGGTCACAAAACCAGGGTCACAAAACCGGAGTGACAAAACAGGAGCCAGGTCTGAATGCCAGATAGTGGTGCCAGGTTCTAGTGCCAGTTGTTGGTGATTGATTATGCAAACCTTATCGACCGGGTTGCCGCCCTGATCACGAAATGTTGCGGTTCGGAGCTCGAGATTCTTGAGACCGGGGTCATGAGACCGTGGTCATGAGACCGTGGTCATGAGACCGGGGGGGGCGGGGTAACAGGTTTGGATTGAATAAAATTATCATGGTCATTTTTCCGTTAGTCTTGGCACTTGGTCCTGACCCACAAGCTTTAACCTGACAAGAGAGTGATCACACAATGACGGAAAATACAGACATTCCATTCTTCGAGTTGGTAGAAAGCATGCGCGCCATGCGCCGACTAAAACCAGACCCAGTGCCCATGGAACTGATCTGGAAGGTCCTAAATGCAGGTGTACAAGCCCCCTCTGGTCAAAATACTCAGCCATGGAAGTTTGTCCTCGTTTCAGCGTCGGAACCCAAGGCATGGTTCGCGGACCGCTATGCAGCCGCGATGGAAGACAGGTTCGGGCTTTCGCGCGATTCTGAAAAACGCGGCGTCTCTAGACGGCGAGGTCAGCTTCGTGCCATCTACCATCAAATGGATCATCTGCAGGATGCCCCATATCTCTTGCTTGTGTGCGGCGAAAGAGACTGGCCATTTAAAGTGGCCGAGAAAGATCGAGTGGGGCTTGCGCCCCCTAACTATGGTGCAGTTTACCCCTGCGTACAAAACATCCTGCTCGCCTGCAGAGCCTTGGGATTGGGCGCCGCGCTTACCACCATGCATCAGGTATTCGAAGATGAACTGCACGAGTACTTTCAAATTCCTAAAGAGTTTGGTGTAGTGGTTACCATACCAATAGGGTACCCGATCGGAAATTTTGGAGAAGTAAGCCGAATTCCAGCAGAACAAAAAACTTTTCTGAATCAGTGGGGCGTAACAAGCTCGCAGTGACAAATTTATAGAAGTTGCAAAAGCCGAATAACAACAAACATATAACACCAGGAGAAAAAACCATGTCTGTTAACCCTGATTTATTTGATCTGACCATGTCGGACGCAGCACGACCTTTGCTGGATAGAGTGAAAAAACACATCCAGGAGAACGTTGTTCCGATTGTTGAAGAGTACGATCGGCTTGGTGAAGAGCGTGAGCATGAATGGGATTTTGCGCCGGGTCAGTTGGAACTGCTTGCGGGTGCGAAGCAGAAAGCCAAGGAATCCGGACTCTGGAACTTCTTTCTGCCGGATGCTGAAACCGGGGAAGGTCTGAGCAACCTTGACTATGCCTATATCGCCAGCGAATTAGGAAAGTATCCATTGGCCTCTCAAACCCTTAACTGCTCAGCGCCAGATACCGGCAACATGGAGGTGCTTGAGCGAGTGGGCACAGCCGCGCAAAAAGAACAATGGCTGGAACCGCTGCTGCAGGGCGAAATTCGATCCGCCTACGCAATGACGGAGCCTGGACATCCCTCATCGGATGCCAAAAACATTTCAACCCAAGCGGTACTCGACGGTGATGAATGGGTGATAAACGGGGAGAAGTACTTCACCTCAGGTGCGGGCGATCCCCGCTGCAAGGTCATGATTACCATGGTGCAAACCCGCCCGGATGCTGCGCCGCATAAACAACAGTCGATGATCCTGGTGCCCATAGACGCACCAGGCGTGAAGATTTTGGGTGCTATGAAAGTGTTCGGCGAAACACAGGCGCCACATGGGCACATGCATGTGCGCTTCCGTGACTGCCGTGTACCCAAGGACAATATCCTGCTAGGAGAAGGACGTGGGTTCGAGATTTCTCAGGTTCGCCTGGGGCCAGGTCGAATTCATCACTGCATGCGTTCTATTGGTGCAGGTGAGAGGGCGCTGGAATTGATGATCCGGCGGGCGTCGGCGCGCACAGCGTTTGGCAAACCGATCATTCAACTCGGCAAGAATATCGAGGTTGTTGCCAAGGCCCGGTACGAAATTGACGCCTGCCGCCTGATGGTGCTGCAGGCTGCCAAGGCCATGGATGTTCTGGGTAACAAGGAAGCACGGGTCTATGTTAGTGCCATTAAAGCGAACGTGCCTAAAAAGATCGGCCGCATCATAGACGAAGCGATCCAGATGCATGGTGCCACTGGGGTCACCCAGTGGACTCCGCTTGCGGGAATGTGGGTATCGCAGCGATCACTGCGGATTGCTGACGGTCCGGATGAAGTTCATCACATGGTGGTTGGACGTGCCGAGGTGCGTAAGTACGAGGGCGAAGAATACCGTGTGCTGGCTGACAAGCTGGGGCAAGAACACGAAGGGTTTGATCTGGGTCGATAGCGATCGTTGGGGCTTTGGCGCGGTGTAAAGGTCACAGAAGACGAACAGGATACTAAAAAGTAGAAATTGGGTGGGTAGTCGTCCTGGCGCGATTACTCACGTTCTACACCAATTGCGGAACGCCTCGCTGTCCTCTGTTACCAGACTGTTTTCTAAAGTGGAAAAAACGGCTAGTGGCAAACATATTGAGACCCAGGGCGGGGTTCTGAAAAGTTAACGCCTCCAAACCGACGAAATTCAGCGCTTAGCCTCAGGCCATCGCACTGTTCCATTCGCTGAACGCAGTGATCCTGAGATCTCGATAGTACCGTGCCGCAACAAGGTGCCTGCCAAGGTGGAATAGATTTGACACTCCGTTTAGCAATTAAGTTCTCGATAACTCGGATTGAAGCGCTAGTAGCGCCAAACAGTTTAGCGGATGATGGGAGGGAATCGATCGCGTTTGTCAGTGTTCATCCACAGCTTCTATCAATGTAGCCCCGTTAATTTGTCAGTACCCTATTTTGCTATGTCGTGTGGTTGGTGGTCGCAATTTCTAGGTTTACACCTACTCCAAAGTGATAGCAGGGGTACGGGGAATGGGCTCTTTAAACCGTGTTTTCCGAGATTTCAAAAGTATCTTGATTGGGATTTTTTGCGAAAAGAAGTCTGTGGGGCAGATTTGTTGGTGGAGGATGGTCAATGTATGAATAGCCAATGACGTACTAAACTACAGATGGGAAGGTCGATCTCTGATTAGGTTTTATTGTCCTGCAGGGATGATCTTTGGTTTGGCTCAAGCGTAGGTTGGGATCGACTATTTGCCACAGCCTTCAATGGAGGTGGTTGCGCTTCGATGTGATCCAGGAGCTTCTGGATTATGTTTGGGTCAGTGATGTTGGCGATGTCGCGCATGGCGCCATCACATAATGGGCATAGGGCAATAACAATATTAAAGACTCCCCTGAGTCGTTGATCCGTTTATCTAGCACTCTGCACCTTATTGTTTTCAAGTCCTGCTCAGCCTCCAGGCTGTTCATATTTTCATTCCATCGCATATTGTGAGTTCCAGATCCGCAATCAAATTACGTGCAATAGTTTAAAGTTTTTTAACTAAATGACTTAGCCCGCTTAGTTGGCTCCTATATATTTCGCACCCTTGAACACAGAGGCCTGAACTGCATAATCGCCGATCGGTCCACGTGTCTCGGCATAGGACATCGAAAAGCATCGGCCGACCAGATCTTTTAGTCTGACTCGGTGTGTAACCCACATTATTTGGTAAAGGTATGACTTTTTGGCTCGGCCCCGGACGCTCTGCAAAGACGAACCCCCCCTGTTTGTTCGCGGTTGAGCGATTGCGTGAGGGCGAGCTAGGCCATGAAGTTTTTCAAGGTGTCCCTGCTGATTGACTGGGTTAAGCTGACTCCGTTTTTTGCGAAAAGAGACAGCACCTGCCCAGACCGTTAGGGTTTAATAACCGGACGCTACCAGTCGATTGATTCCCCGTATGCCAGGTCCGCGAATTGCAACTCATGTGTATAGGTGCCATCTCCATTGCGCGTTGTCACCAACTGCCCCCGAGCAGCGAAGTATTCGTTTGTTCCTCCAATTATTGCTCGAACTTGAGGGACATTCTTTTCGAATACACTCGTCGCACTTCCATCAAATGGATAAAGGGATTTTCCAGCCACCACTAACGAGTTTGCGCTACCCAGATCAAACACCATGTGCACAATTCTGTCTTTAAAGGCTAAGTCATCCGGCCCTGGAATATAAACGGTTGTGATCATCCCGCTAAGTTTGCCTGACAAACCCTCCGTCGAGGTGACGTCAGCGTCAAAGGCCAAGATGTCACCATGCGAGCCACCTTCTAGCCCCACGTCAACATGAACTAGATTGGGTAATGCCTGACGAAGGGTAAGCGTTTTCTGCTGGCCAGGAATGGGCTGACTAGCATTTTTTATACCCACGAGCTGAAACTCCTGTTTATACGTGCCGTCTTTCTTGCGTGTTGTCGTTACCTGCCCTCGAGCTCCCATGAATTTGCCCGTCCCACCAACAACTGGCTTTACTAACGGCATGTTGAAGGCAAGTTCATCTGTGCTGCTAGAATCAGCCGGGTAATCAGATTTACCAAACACTACTAACGTATTTGCTTCACCAAAATCAAAAGCCCCCTTAAAAAATCTATCTTGAAAGCCGCCTTCACCTTGATCTGGAATATCAATGGTAGTGATTATTGCGCTAAGTTTGCCCGACAAACCCTGGGTCGAAGTGAATTGAGTATCAACGGCCAAAAGGTCACCACGCGATCGACCGTCCTGTCCAAGATCTACATGAAGGATATTGGGCAGCTCCTGATTAAGGGTGAGCGTAGTCTGCTCGGTCGATGCAGAGCTTGGCTCCGTCCATTGAGTTATGCCGACAAGCTGAAACTCATGCTTGTAGCTAAGGTCTTTATTACGCGTTGTCGAGACTTGTCCAAGAGCACCGAGAAAATCCCCTGTCCCACCAACCACTGGCCGTATTTGAGTGCTGTTTATTATCATTTCATCGGTCCCGCTTCCATCAAATGGATAGGTGGCTTTACCACCGACGACCAATGTACCTACGCCGGAAAAATCAAACACAATTTGGGCGATTCTGTCATGAATGACTTCACCCGGTTCGGGGATATCAATGGTAGTGATCATCCCACTCAGCCTGCCTGGCAGGTCCTTGGTCGAGGTGAACTTTGCGTCGTACACCAAAACATCACCATGCGATCCGCCGTCTTGTCCAATGTCTACATGCATTAGAAAGGGCGGCTCCTGAACAACGACAAGGGTTCTCTTGTGGTCGTCACCATTACCAACTTTGATGACTTTATCTATGGGTGAGGGCGCCGCTGTATTGTCTGCTAATGATTCAGCAGAACCCCCGCTCCCGTCACTGCAGGCTTGTAAGGTGGCTGCTAATAAAGCTATCAGCATGAGTTTAGGTAGTTGCATTAAATACTCCGAGTGCGGTCATGAATCATGGAGCAAAGCTTGCGCGTAATCGAAGCCATGCAGCACGGTGTAAAACTTATCATCAGAAGAAGTATAAATCGTGTCGACAATATTGTCCCCCAGTAGTCCGATGTTTTTAATAAATTGAGCCCAGAACTGTGGGGTAATCCCCCAAATATTAGCGTCCTTGGATTCAACCAGCCGCTGCAACACTCAATATGACAATGTTGATATAAAAGTGATAAGGGCAGGAATCAGATCGGATGAATGAGGTGAAGAAGAAAGCTATCTGTGATCAATGGCAGCAAGGGCACCCCATGAGTGTGATTGCGCGTTCAGTGCACAAGCCGCCAGCGACCGAGAACGCAGCGATCTTCGGCGCTAAGGCTAGAGGAGCGAGAAGAGATATCCAGTGGCGCGGCCGCTGGCTTGCGCTTGAGCGCAAGGACCAAAAAAATTGTCCCGCAGTCCCTCGACCATCAATCGCGAGCTGGGTCGCAGTGGCGGCATTGATCGATATCGTGCCACTTTGATTGATATCGTGCCACTTGGGCCCAGTTAAAAGCCAAGAAACGCGCAACGCGACGCAAAGCAAAGTATGCTTGCTTCTCAAACATCGGCGACTGTATCGCCTCGTCAGAGGTAAGCTGTTGTTAAATTAGTCACCTGAGCAGATATCAGGATGGCTAGATCTTGCTTACCCAAATGACAAGCGCCTGCGTGTGTCGCACGAAACAATCTACAAAAGTCTGTTTATTCAGACGCGGGGGATATTTCGTAAGGAATTACGCAAGTATTTGCGTAACAAGCGAAAGTTCAGGTACGCGAAGCCGCATTAAGCCTCATTCGCCAGGGACTCGAGGTCATATCGTTGATGGCGTGTCTATCAGTGAGCCCCCTGTAGGTATCGAAGATCACGCCGTTCAAGGACATTGGGAAGGTGACCTGATAATCGGTTCGATAACAGTCAAATCGCGACA